>CAZBPB010000409.1:0-3622 GCA_964493565.1 uncultured Pleurocapsa sp.
TACCGCCGCCGCCAGGATATCGCCTCAAATTTTGAGGAAATTCGTGGGCGCTTTGGCAAGCTTGATGTCATGATCAACAGTGCCAGCAATTTTGAGCAGGGCGATTTCCTGGAAGTTACGCCTGAAAGCTGGCAAAGCGCGATTGACCTGAACCTGACCGCGCCGTTCTATTGCTCGCAGCTTGCTGGTCGTATGATGCGCGATCAAGGCGGCGGCGTGATCATCAATATTGGCGATACCGCTGGTGTGCGCCCGTGGCCGCATCGCCCCCAACACAGCGTCAGCAAGGCCGGTCTGGTTATGCTCACTCAGGTGACAGCGCGGGCGCTTGCGCGCTACAACATACGATGTAACTGTCTGATCTTCGGGCCGATTTTACGCACCGATGATCTGCCGGATGAGGTATGGGATCGAGTCGAAAACCGGCTTCCCCTGAAGCGCAGCGGTGATGTTGATGACGCTGTGCGTGCCTGCCTCTTTGTCGCCACAAACGACTATATTACCGGCGCTTCAATTCCCGTAGACGGCGGTGAAATTCTAGGCGATGCAGCTAATGATTGATATACCTTTCCATGCCTCAGCTTGTTGTTAATCTTTCTGAGGGTGAGTTGTGATAGTCATAACGGCGGCTTCTCATGAGCGCGCATGCTTTGTCATATAACGTAGGGATGCCGTTCGGGCAGCGCAATTGATAGTGTTCTTAGCCTGATATACAATGCGAGCCTTGTTTCAAAGCACATAATGAGTGAGACCTATGCTGAAAAAAGCACTCTTCAGCCTTTTAACCGTTACCGTTGTTGCCATTCTCGTGCTGCCCGTTGCGGCACAGGGCAATCTATTACGTGATCCCGGTTTTGAAGGCACCTATACCAATCGTGGTCGCGCTGACTTTAATGTTCCGGAAGCGTGGGGCGTGTGGTTCACCGAGCAGCCGCGTACTGAAACGTGGATGAATTTGCAGCCTGTTGCTTTTCCACACAATGGCCCCGGCCCCGATCCTGTAGAAGGTCGGCATGCCTTCAATTTCAATAAAGGCTTTGCCACCTATACCGCTGCCATTTACCAGCAGGTCGCGGTGCCACAGGGCGAAAACGTGACCGGAAGCGCCTATGGTCAACTGCACACTTGTAACCTTGCGCCCAACACCACCACCTGCGGTTCCGCCATCGAAAGCGGGGCTTATATGCGCGTGGGTATTGACCCCAACGGCGGTACCAATCCTTATGATTCCGATGTGGTCTGGTCTGCTAACGCCATGCCCCATGACCGTTGGGAGAATATCACCGTCAGCGCCACTGCCACTGGCCCGCAGGTAACGCTTTTCCTGTTCACCACGCAGGCATGGCCCGCTGAACTAAATTCCAGCTATTGGGATGCGTCTTCGCTCTCCATCGGCGGTGCTGGCGGCGTTGCTACCGGCGGAAACCCTGCCCAGCCTGCCGCGACTCCTATTCCCACCGCGCCACCTGTCGCCAGCTTTGTAAACCGGCAGCCACCGCAGGCCGATGGCTCGATCATTCATACGGTACAGCCCGGCGATACGCTGGATGCCATCGCCTTTGCTTATGGCGTCACCCGTCAGGAACTGCTGGACATGAATCCCGAGTTGGGTAACGGTCGTTTCCTGCTGGTGGGTCAGCAAATCATGGTACAACCGCCCGGCTCAGTAGATGCAGCCACGCCGGAAGTGACGGCATCAGTGCCTGAACTGCCAGATACCAGCGGCGTAAGTCCGGTACCCGAAACCTCAAGCAGTTCTTCGTTTAACCTGCTTGAGTCTATGCGTATTCTGCCGGATGGTTCAATTGCCTATATCGTGCAGGAAGGCGATACCCCCGAAACCATTGCCGCCGCCGCATCAACCACCATTGAAGATCTGCTGGCGCTCAATAATTTTGAAAGCGCCGATGAATTTGTGGTAGGCGAAGAAATTGTAGTGCGCCCCCCGCCCGGTGATGTGACCAATTTCGGCCCCACTATTACCGATGTTGAAGTTACCGATGAACCGATCGCGTTGGTCGAGCCAGAATTGGAAACCACACCGGAACTTGTTTCGCCCGCTGACAATGCGGTTGTTGAAGAAACTGAAACCACAGAATTAACACCGCAAAATGCGCCGCCAGCGCCGCTGATTTCCATTACCAATGGCGTCGTTCCGGCGATGGATGTGGCAGATATGCCCGCGCAGGTTTGCGTGCTAGTGTTCAATGATGTCAATCAGAATCGCTTGCAGGAAGTCGGCGAATCCATGCTGGCAGGTGGCGCCGTCATGCTCATCAAGGACAATGAGTTGTTTGATGACTACACCACCACCGGCGAAAATGAGCCGTTCTGCTTCAGTGATTTGCCGGAAGGCGATTATCTGATTAGCGCCTTCTCACCCGAAGGTTTTGGCCTGACCACGCCGGCACAGCTTCTGGTACGCCCTGCTCCCGGCTGGACGATCAATGTCGCCTTTGGCGCGGCTGAAGGCGTCTCGCCGCAGATCGCGCCGTTTGATGTGCCTGCCGAAGAGACAGACGCTGCCGGAAAATTGCCGTCATCAAAATTAGGCGCAGACGATCCCCTGACCAACAATCTCAGCTATTTCGCCTTCGGGCTGGCGGGGATGGTTGTGCTGGTGGGCGGCGCTGCAACGCTGGTTATGCGAGCGCGCTAGTTCATGACGGATCCGCGCGCTGGCGGTATCGCTATTTTCGATTTCGGGTCGCAGTACACTCAGCTAATCGCGCGCCGTGTGCGTGAGTTGGGCGTGTATGCCGAAGTGTTTCCCTTCGACGCGCCTGTAGAGATGGTGAACCGCAACCATCCGCGTGGTTATATCTTTAGCGGCGGCCCCAACAGTATCTACGAAGAGGGGTCGCCGCAGATTCCAGCTTATGCCCTCAAAAACACGCCTGTTCTTGGCATTTGCTATGGTATGCAAGCTATGACCTACGCGCTTGGCGGTGTTGTTGCTGGCTCTTCCGCCCGTGAATATGGCCCTGCGCGTGTTCGCCATAACGGGCAAAGCCTGATCTTTCAGGGCATTGAGCCTGAACTCGATGTCTGGATGAGTCACGGGGATCGCATTGAGCAGCCACCGCCGGGCTTTGTCCCGTTGGCTGCCAGCGATAATTCCCCCTTCGCCGCGATGGGCAGTCCCGCACGCGGCATGTACGCTGTCCAGTTTCACCCGGAGGTTGTGCATACCCCGCGTGGTAAAGCTTTGCTTCATAACTTTGTATTTGGTGTATGCGGCTGCGAGGCACAATGGTCGGCGGGCGCGTTTATTGAAGATCAGGTTCGCGCCATTCGTGCGCGCGTTGGTGATGAACGTGTTCTGCTGGCTTTAAGTGGTGGTGTCGACTCTGCTGTGGCGGCGGTGCTGCTGCATCAGGCCATTGGCGATCAGTTAACCTGTGTATTCGTAGATACCGGTATGATGCGCAAAGGCGAACCTGAACAGGTGGCGCGTGTCTTTGGCGAAGAGCAGGGCATGAACCTGATCGCCGTGAACGCCACCGAGAATTTTCTCGATGCCTTGGATGGTGTGACCGAACCCGAAGCCAAGCGCAAGCTGATTGGCCGCCTGTTCATTGACATTTTCTCGGAGCAGGCGCGGAGTCTCGCTGAACAGGGT
>CAZBPB010000410.1:0-1438 GCA_964493565.1 uncultured Pleurocapsa sp.
GGGAAGATGTGATGCTGATCATGCGCGAGCAAATTGACCGGGTGATCGGGCATTTTGGCGAGCTGGTGATCAACAAAATCTCTGGCGTGGTGATCGCCTCTGACAGCGGCGGCTTTATTCGCGGGTATGTGAAGAAGCGAAATAGTTAAAGGTGCTGGGTAAAAGACACAGGCGTTTTTCTTTTTCATGTTTGCTCAGAGCCTGAAACGCATCACTTCTTTTCTCCCCCCACCTTGATCCGCCTTTCACCTCCCTCTATACTGAAACCACTTAGGCAATACGCTCAGGAGTCTTATGAAGCTCGGAATTATTGGTCTGCCCAACAGCGGCAAGACGACGATTTTTAACGCCCTGACCAACAGCACCCTGCCTACCGGCGCGGCTACCAGCGGTCAATTTGAGGTGCATACCGCAGTGGTTCAGGTGCCAGATGCGCGGGTGGACAAGTTAAAGTCCATGTACACCCCGAAAAAGACCACTTACACGCAGATGACCTATGTAGACATCGGCGGGCTGGACAAAGGCATTGGCGAAGGCGGCCTGAAAGGGCAGTTCCGCAACGAACTGGCGAGCCTTGATGGGTTCATCCATGTGGTGCGCGCCTTCAAAGACGAGAACGTACCCCATCCGTATGACACGGTTGACCCACAGCGCGATGTGGAAACGCTGGACAGCGAGTTTTTGCTGACCGATCTGGTGAGCATCGAAACCCGGCTGGAGCGGTTAGAAGCTGACCTGAAGCGTAAGGGCAAGGCCGGCGACATCGCCATGCAAGCGGAACTGGATATGCTGAACCGCCTGAAAGCGCAGTTGGAAGGCGATAAGCCGCTGCGCGATCTGGGGCTGACGGAAGATGAGATCAAGCCATTACGCGGCTTTGGCTTCCTTTCCCTGAAGCCGGTGCTGATCGTCGCGAATACCGACGAAAGCAACCCGAACCCGAACATTGAATACAACCACAGCCTTTCGAAAGTCGTCAGTTTACAGGGCAAGATTGAAGCCGAACTGGCACAACTTGACCCGGATGATGCCGCTGTATTCATGGAAGAGTACGGCATCAGCGAGTTGAGCGCGGCGCGGGTGATCGGCCTGAGCTACGACCTGATGCAGATTCAGTCGTTCTATACCGTTGGCGAAGACGAAGTGCGGGCGTGGAGCGTAAGCATTGGCGCAACCGCCCCTGAAGCCGCAGGCGTGATTCACACCGACCTGCAAAAAGGGTTCATTCGCGCGGAAGTGATGCATTACGAAGATTTAATCAACCTTGGCAGCGAAGCCGCGCTAAAATCTGCCGGTAAGTTTTACCTGCAAGGCAAAGATTACGTGGTGCAAGACGGCGACATCGTGCACATCCGATTTAACGTGTAGCACTTATAAAGCCCTCACCCCTGCCCAAAGGGCGCAGCATGCTGCGCCCCTACAGCCTCATGAAGGGGGA
>CAZBPB010000410.1:1448-3612 GCA_964493565.1 uncultured Pleurocapsa sp.
AATGGCTGACAACAACCTTCTGATTGCGACTGGCATTTACCCGCCTGATCCGGGCGGGCCAGCCACCTACCTGCATGAAGTGCTGCCGGAATTACAGCGGCGCGGATGGCGACCACAGGTGCTGACCTTCAGCGATACGATGGTGAACCGCGGCGAATCGTTCCCTGTGGTGCGAATTT
The DNA here is from genome assembly GCA_964493565.1 of uncultured Pleurocapsa sp. Classification (GTDB taxonomy): domain Bacteria; phylum Chloroflexota; class Anaerolineae; order Aggregatilineales; family Phototrophicaceae; genus Flexifilum. The sequence continues at coordinate 1,628 of CAZBPB010000410.1, forward strand.
TGCGGCGGCTGTACCCCCTGCGTATGGGGCATTATGCTGCCTCCAGCCTGCCGCTGGTGGGCTGGGCAAACGTGATTTACGTCCATCAGCTTGGCTTGCCGCTGATTGGCCCACGAAAGGCGGCGCGGGCGATCAAAATTGTGGGCGATCTATCATGGGAACGCGGGGTTCGGCGCGGATGGGTTTCCCCGCGTGAAGATATTGATGTCTTTCAAAAACGCACCCGTCACGACCTGCGGGTTGGTTTTGACCGCGACCGCTTGAACAGCGAGGCGCGCGGCTACAACTCGGTGATCGTGCCCAGCGAATACCTGAAAAGTATGGTGGCAGGGTGGGGCGTTGATGAGGGTAAAATTCACGTGATTTACAACGCGCTGCCTGCGGACTATAAGGCCAGCAGTTTGAGCCAACTTGAAGCGCGCAAAGAACTGGGTCTCGACCCTGATCAGCCTTTGCTGCTGACGGTGGGGCGGGTGCTGCCGTGGAAAGGCGTTGATCATCTGATTGCGGCACTGGCACAGCTTCCCGACTTGCGGCTGGTGGTAGCGGGTGACGGCCCGGCGCTGGCACAGGCGAAACGGGACGCCTATGGAGCAGGCGTTAGCGAGCGCGTTACCTTTCCTGGCAACGTGGCGCGCGGACAGGTGCCGCTGTGGATGAAAGCCGCCGATTACGTAGCACTGTATTCTGGCTACGAAGGCCTCTCTCACGTGCTGCTGGAAAGCCTGCGCGCCGGAACGCCGGCGATTGCCAGCGACAAAGGTGGCAACCCCGAAGTGATCCAGCACAACGTGAACGGCCTGCTGGTGCCGTATGTGAACCGGGAGGCGCTTACCGAAACCCTGCGCGATGCGTTTCAACCGGGCAAGCGCGATGCGCTGGCGGCGAATAGGGATGCAGGCATGGAGCGCTTTGACTTCCAAAATATGATCGCCTCGACTGATGCCGAGTTGAAGCGGCTGTTGTAGTGCCGCGAGAGGCCGAATCTGTGTGGCTGAAAGAGTGTCCCTTGAAGGTGACTTCTTAAGCGCCGTTTTATCTCCCCCTTTTTCAGAGTGATTCATCTGTTTCACCCCGCACATTTGATCTGAATTTCTGTGAGAATTGATTTAATTTAGACGTTACGTCTGCGCCGCCGGAGGCTCGAAGCCATCCGGCTAATGGATGAAAGCCCGCTGAAGGGGACTCGAAAACCGGCTCGACGCCACCCAATCGGTCAACAGAACTCGATGCGGTTTTTTGGGGTCGTCCAGCACGGGCGCACCTGTTCACGAACTTATTTTCCCTCAAATGCAATGATCGCAAGTGCATTGGCAGGTATTTTTGTTATAGGTAAATACCAACGTAGGATATTATCTACATTGGTATTTACCTACTATAATTCAATCACAAAGAGCTGGGTGGTGACGGTGTGATTGAGCGAAAGCGTGCCTGTTGATACGCGCCATTGAAGGCGAAATGTATGCGAACCGGCAGCGAGATTGAGCAGGCGCATATGGCTAAAAGGCAGCACCTGATCGGCGGTGGGCGCTTGCATGTAGATCAGGCCGTATGTGGAATGACCGATACGGGAACTGTCAATCGAAACATCAAGGCAGCAGTCAGCGCCGCTGCTTGACGATTTCCATGTGCCGGAAAAGCCAAGCAGCACGGGCGCGCCGGACGTGGTCACGGTGATCACGTAATTTGCATGCACATCGCCAAAGGTGCCGGACGTCGTTGAGGGAACGGCGGCAGAGCCAGCAAAGGCTGCGTTCAGCGGCGCATCGGCCTGCCCTTTCAGATAGTCGAGATTGTCGCGAAGATGGGTGTTCATAATAGCGGCGGTGACAATTTCGCCGGTGGCCCAAGTGCGCGGCGCAGTCCAGATAGCGGGCATTATGTTGATCCTTTCCTAAAGCGGGCGGCACGCAAACCGCCCCGGCAAACAAATTAGGTTTGATTGGTGAAGGAACCTCACCCCTCAGTCCCCTCTCCGTGCACAG
>CAZBPB010000411.1:0-2294 GCA_964493565.1 uncultured Pleurocapsa sp.
GCGATGCCCCGCGTATATATAGCGCCACATATACGAGCGCTGCCAGCAGCAGCAGTCCGGCGACGATGACTTCGGATCGAAGTCCGCCATCCGCCTGATCTGGCGAAGTTTCTGCATCCGGTGTTTCGATCACTTCAGTACCACTGGTAGGTACTCTTGTCGGTTGGGATGTAACCGGTTCAGGCGTATTCGAAGGTTCTCCCGTCGAAGTACGCGTGCTCGTAGGCGACACCCTTGTGGCTTCAGGTGAAGCGACTGAGGTTTGTAATGCAGCGGTGGCTTCCGCATCTGCAGTGCGTTGATTATTTGCAACTGCCGTTTCTAATAACATTCGGGTTGCCGTTGCGCCAGCGTCAAAAGCCTGCGTCTCAGTAAGGCTGGCGATCAAAGTTGGCGTGATCGTACTGGCGTTCGTCTCCGTTGCCTGAACGACCGGTGTTTGGGATGAGGTAGCAACGGCATGCGTCGCCGCCAATTGCGTAGAAGTTTCCGCAAGCGCCCCGATCTGCGCTGCACCAAGAGCGTTAGCAGTAGGGATTGATGTCCTTGTGGCCGGTCGTGGCGTGTAGCTAGGAGCATTCGTTGATGTACGCGTGGGCGGTTCCGGCGTTTCGCTCGGCGATGGGCTTGCAGTAAGTATATCAGTCGCGGTTGCTGTATTTGTTGCTATCCGTGTCTGTGTGTGGCTAGGTGTCAGCGATGGCGCTGCGGCTGGCCGCGTCACAACAAGGTTAGTCGCGCCATTTGCTGTTGGTTGCACAGTCTCCGTATATGTTGGCGTATCCGAAGGCGGCACACTGGTTGCAGTCGCGGAAACGCGGGTTTCACGTTGCTCAGGCGTCGGCGTATGCGTAAAAGTGACGCTGGCTGTAAAGGTTGCGCTTGCTGTAAAAGTAGCGCTCGCTGTAATTGTGACGGTGTCAGTCGCCGTTGGCGTCATTGTAAAAGTACTGGTATTTGTTGGCGTAGCAGACGGCGTGACGGTATTGGTAGGGGTGTTGGTGGGCGTTACCGTGTCGGTAAATGTGAACGTAAACGTCGGCGTAAATGTACGCGTCGGGCGTGGTGTGCGAGTGAAAGTAGCTGAGTAGGTGGAAGTTGCGCTCGGCGTCAACGCATCAGTTGAAAGGACGGGCAGACTTGATAAATCATCCACCCAGCTCACTAATGGGTGCGAAATCCACGCAAAGCTATCATCTTCACGGCGAACTAGAACCCAGCCGGTCGCCTGATCACGGCCAACTGGTTCAACTGTCATACCGCCGCTTAAGCTATCCAGAATCGGGAATTGAATGCCCGGCCCGGCGCGAAGATATGCACCACGTTCGCCTGCCCGCACCCAATTCCCTTCCGGGGTTTCCGTCGGTACAAATGCAGTTGGTTCAGGAGATCCGGGAACGTTAGTCGGGGTAAGATCGGTTTCATCATAGCGTGGTAAATCATCCACATCCACTGACCAGTAAGCCAGATCGCGGCGTATCCAGCCGAAACCGCGATTATAGGCAATAAGCACCCACTCACCGTCAAGGCTTACGCTCAGCGGATCCAGAATATCGCCAGACCCTAACTGCCCCACCGGCAGATAGACTGAACCCGGCCCGCCACGCACATAAATATCACTGGCAAGCACAACGCTATAGGTTGGCAGCCGTGTTGGTGTCGCTGTTGAAGTGACCAACGGCTGCTGAGCGGCAGATGAAGGCAGCAAAATTGCTGACAGCGCAAGCAAAACAGCAGCTAATGCCACCCAAACGAATTTTAGCTTCAACGAGGATCACCCTCGAGTAAAAGTCGGTTTAATAGGCGCAAAATGTTAGCACGGAAGCAGCGGCGTAACCACCCTACCATTATCCTGTCATCGTGAAAACGGAGGGTGAGCCAGCTAACTGCCCGTTTACCAGAAACTGAATTGACCATTCACCAGGCGCAAAGTTTACGTCAGTAGGCTCAATATAGAACCACAGACAGAAATCATCATCGTTTTCAGACAGGGTGTAGGCATTGTTGGTATATACGACCTGACCGCTGGCTGTCCAGGTTACACTTAACTGGCTGCCCGCCAGCGCGTTCAGGATACGGGTGGTTGCATACAATCGAGGCGCGCCTGACGAAACCTGAGTTTGCAATCCGGTTGCGCAGCCATCACTGTCATAAACACCTAATGCAACACCAACTTGCGTTAGTTGATTAGATTCGCCAGAAGGTGTCACGTTCGGATCAACATCAGCTCCGGGCGTTTGCGTAAATTGATCAGGCAGCGGTGAATTAAACCCCGGCGTAACCGGCCCTTGATT
>CAZBPB010000411.1:2319-2616 GCA_964493565.1 uncultured Pleurocapsa sp.
GGGTGGCAGCGCCGCCCGAAGTGTTTCGGCAAGTTGAGCATTGATACTGTCAACGACCGCGATCTCAGTACGCGCAAATGCTGCTGTAGCGTTAATTGCCGTCGCCATCGCGACATTGGTTTCAGCAATATCCGTGCTGGCATCAACAAAAGCTGTTGCTTCTGCCTGCAAAGTGCCTTTAGTGTCTATGCCACGCAGCGAATCGCAAGCGCCCGCCACAAACATCATGCCGATCACAGCGCTGCTAAAGATTTTTCGTACAGGTTTCATTGAGCGCACAACATCGTCCACTTTTCA
>CAZBPB010000411.1:2626-3600 GCA_964493565.1 uncultured Pleurocapsa sp.
CCCTACACAGGGATGTCCTCGATGTTCACCAGTCCCGTGAGCGAGGAGGGTTGCACCAAAGCATTGTGACTGATACAATGAACAGTATCCGCCCCCATAGCTCAGCGGATAGAGCGTTGCCCTCCGGAGGCAAAGGCGCAGATTCGATTTCTGCTGGGGGCATATGGGCACAACCCGGGCATGTTGTGCCTTTTTTGTTTGCAGCGCATGGTCATTTTCAAGCAATCTGCCTATCGCTATCCGTTTTCCCTGCTTCATCCTCAAAGAACTCCATCTCAATCTATAATTAGTAACCGCTAATCGGCCCTGATTCTCAGGATTCTTCAGTCTGGTTCGCGATAAGATGGAACCCATTGAAGCGATAATTATGGAGTTTGCGTGCTGAAAACCCGCCCGATAGCCGCGATTCTTTTACTTTTGTTCGCTATGAACGCCGTTGCGCCGGGGGCTGTATATGCCATTGCTCAAGGGCATCCCGGTTGTGCAGGCGTCACCTACGTTACGCCTCAAACGCCCGAATGCGATGTGTTGATGGCGGCGCAGCCATATCCTGACGTATCGCCAATCCCATATGATCTTGGCGTTATTGCAGGGCAAGACTTCGTCTATTTCGACTCAGAGATGGTTCCACTCTATGACGCGCCGGATGGTGAGGAGATTGATACGCTAACGGGTGGTCAGGACAGCTATGTTAATGTGCTCCAAATCGCCGGTGAATGGGCAGAGATTCGTCCGGGGCGTTGGGCATCACTGGAAAATGCAAACTTTGCTACGCCCTCCACATTTGCCGGTGTACTCATTAACCGTATGGAAATGCCGTTTGCGTGGGCAATCTACGATCACTGTACGTCGCTTACGCCCGGTGGTACGAGAAACTGCCAACAATCCGGGTCTTTTGATCGCTATGAGCTAATGAACATCTACGCCACTGTCACGGTTGGCGAGTGGGATTGGCATCTCGTCGGGCCGGGGCA
>CAZBPB010000412.1:0-3576 GCA_964493565.1 uncultured Pleurocapsa sp.
ATGAAAACAGCCGATGTTCGCGATTTTTGCAAAGGCTATTTTCGGTTTATTCATCACCTTTTCAGCGCTGATCGGCGTGGTACAGGCTGGAGGGGCAGATGCCGCCAATTTGGAGCCAGCTTTTGAAGCGGGATGCGAAGGCTCGCAGTTCGGTACGTGTTTTCTGGGAATCCGGCCGGGCCAAACGACATTAACCGAGGCAATAACCATCCTTCACCAGCATGAATGGGTCGTTTCGGTTACACCCCGCGTATTTTACGATTACTATCAGGTTGCATATCAGCATTTTGCATGGCGCGATCCCCGCGTGCCGGATGCGCCGATCTGGCGTGGCGAATTGATCGCCGAAGACAGCGTGATAGACAACGTGCGTCTGGAATCGGAAATGATGCTTGGCGAGCTGTGGGGCGCGCTGGGCAGCCCGGGCATTGTGGCGCATCAGGGGCAGGCGAATAATCAGTCTTCCTCAACCCTACTTTCTTACCTCTTTTTTACAGATCATACGATGCTGGTTTCGCGATCTTCTGCCTGCCCGATCAGCTATCACGGTTTTCTGATGGGCGAGGTGAATACGCTGGAGTTTCGGGATACAGCCTTTGCGCTGGCGGTTGGACAAGCCGCCCATGAAACCACTAGTTTAGGTCAATTGTGGCGTGAACTACGCCGAATAGACAGCGAATGTTCGTAGCAGGATTGCGGCATTGCCCCTGATTTCCGGTTAATATTCAGCCCACTTGTAGAGATTGACGGACATTGATGATGCCAATTATTCCGCCTGATGGATTTCGCCACCATGTCCCGGTTCAGGTGCGCTGGGGAGATATGGATGCACTTAGCCATGTGAATAACGCCGCTTATCTGAGTTATCTGGAGCATGCGCGCGTTGGTTATTTTGCTGATCTGGCGTTATGGGATGGACACCCAACGGGGCTGGGGTTGATTATGGCGCGGGTGGTGATGGACTTTAAGCTGCCGCTGCATGTGGGCGAAGATGCGCACGTGTTTACACGCTGTTCACGATTGGGCAATCGCAGCTTTGATACTGAACAGGTGCTGTTAAGGGTGAATGGCGACGGCACACAGGATCGGGTGGCTGTCGCTACGATAACTATCGTGGTTTTTGACTATACGGCTGGACGCAGCGCGCCAATGCCGGAAGTGTGGCGCGAGGGCATTATTGCTTACGAGCCACAAAAGCCCCAAATCTGAGTTTATTCTGCGGCTGGCAATAGGCCGATGGCGAGCCAGTAACGCTGCCTAAGCCTGCCTGATTATTGCGTCCTGTTCGTTCTTAACCTATACTGAGTTTTTACAAATTCTGTACAAAACAAAGTGACTTTATGGGGGACTTATGCGATTTCGTTCAGGGATGATTGTTCTTATAGTCCTACTGGTCACTGTCTTGAGTACATTCGGGGCAGCAGCCCAGTTTGGCGGCAGTCTAACTTATGGAACCAGCTTGATCGGGTCTTTAGGGGCGGATATTGCCAGTACGGTATACACCTTTGATGGTAATGCCGGCGATATGGTGAATATTCGGGCATTTGGAATTGGCGGGGCGTTGAACCCATCAATATCACTGCTTGACCCGAATAATGCGCCAATTACCACCAGCCTTGATGATCTATACAGCCTGCAAACCTCGGACGCGGCACTTTCATACTTTCTACCGCTTACCGGCACTTACCGGCTAGTTTTGAACGCTGAGGGTGGCACCTCTGGCGACTATCTTTTACAGCTTCGAGGCCGACCTGCAACGGCGATTCCAGATATTCCACACAACACTTCGAACAGCGTGACCGTTCCGCGTGATGGCACGCCGCAGTTTGTGAATTTTGAGGTGGCGGAAGACTGCCAGACGACGCTGACGATTACCAGCCTGAAGGCGTTCCTTTTACCTTCCCGTATTTGATCCGTGTGCGCGATGAGAACGGTTTTCTGGTGGGCCAGGCACGTGGGGGACGACAGGTTGAAAACCGCATCAGTTTCTTCCCCGGCAGCGGGCGCTATCAACTGGAGTTTTCAGCGATAACGAGCGAGGCACTGAGCGATGGCGAGCTGGTGCTTTCGTCTACCTGTTTTGAGCAGCAGCCAACCTGCGATGTGCCGGTGTTAGCGCCGTCTATCCCGCCGACGCCCACCCCGACACCCACCCCGGAAAGCGGACAACTGGCCTTGATTCAGCAAGGCGGCAACCTCGATTATTATCAAGCCGCGACCAATGTTATCGGTGAAGGCGCGCCGCAGGTGCTGTATACCTTCAGCGGAAATCAGGGTGATCTAGTCAACGTGCAGGTGATCGGGCTTAGCCAGGAATTTGACCCGCAGGCGATACTGGTATCACCCTCAGGACAGATTATTGGCGCGAGTCAGGATGATTTATTCAGCTTCAACGAGACAGACGCCTCTATCTCGGCATTCCTGCCGGAAACAGGTGTGTATAACGTCCTGATCAGCGGCGAGAACGGCACCGGCGGGGCGTTTGTAGTACGCGTGATCGGTCGCCCGCCCGTTGCCGCCCGTGAGTTGGGTTTTGGCCAGCAAATCAGCTTTGAAGCGCCACCACTGGACGCTTCGCCCGCACTGCCCAACCCGCCGCAGTATATCACGTTCGAAGCCAATTCTGAATGCCGACCACGCTGGTCTTCACAAATCAGAGCGGCGGCGATCCTTACACGTTCCCATTTGTGTTCACGGTGCGTGACGAAACTGGCAAGATCATCTCGCAGATGATCGGCGGCAGGCAGACCGAAGACCGGGTGATCGTTGCCCCGCAAAGCGGACGGTATGAGGTCGAAATTCTGTCAGCACGCCCGGACGCGCGCGGTCAACTGGATTACCGCACGACCTGCGCGGGCGATGCTTTACTGTGCGAAACCTTCACTGAAATCCCAATATCTATACTGCCACCCGCTGTGCCGTTTACCGCTTCACCGACGCCAACGGCTACGACGCGCATACGGATTACATGGACATTTACGCCCAATGTGACGGATACGGAAACTCCGCTTCCGCCTACAGATACGCCGTGGCCGCCCACAGATCAGCCGGTTTATCCCACCTACACACCGACAGATACGCCGACGCTAACCTTCACGCCGACAGATACGGCTACGCCGACTTTCACGCCCACAAATACGCCTGTGCCGATCTGCCAGCAGCAAAGTGAGATCGAACCGATAGTGTGTGAACCGGGCGAGGAAACGAATTGCGAGTGTTTTGATTGCCAGGGCAACCCGACCTGGGAAATGCTGTGTAATCCAACACCGGTGCCGCTGACGTGTGCAAGTAATCCGCAGTTATTCTGTCAAAACGCGTTTTCAAGCGACATAGATGCGTTTTGCGCATGCTCTGAATGCGCAAACGAATTTCCCTATGACTATTCGTACTATTGCCTTGATTGAGCAGAGCGCATAGTCAGTCGTAGATAACTCACGCTGCAAAGAGGTTGATCAGGCCAGTCGAATATGACAGGCTTTATCAACCTCTGTTTATTTGTACTTCTATTCCCGCCAGAACTTTTCGCTGAAATAGTTAATGCCCGGCGCGTTAATTTTTGGGCTTGCGCCGGGTATG
>CAZBPB010000413.1:0-3544 GCA_964493565.1 uncultured Pleurocapsa sp.
AGCAGTGGAAACACCACATGACGGTAAACCCCAAATTCACTGGCTCCGTCTACGCGCGCCGCTTCCCGTAATTCTTCGGAAACGCCGCGCAACCCTGCCAGATACATGGCCATCGTGTAACCACTCATCTGCCAGCCAGCAGCAACGACCAATGCAATCAGCGCAAGATTAAACCCGTGTGTTTCAGGATTCGGCAGCGCATTCATTGAAGCCGTCATGCCGCTAAATATCAGAAAGCTGAGAATCATCACCAGCAAAAACCCGTAAATGGCGGCACGTGACCTGCGTTTCACCGCAAACCACAGTGTAAACATCGCCGCAATACTCAGGGCGATGATCGCCAGAATCGTCGGTAAATTCTGCCAGTTAAATTCCAGTATTCGTTCGTTGGAGATAAACCATCGAAATTCCGCGGGTGGCAGCCCTACGACAGTGGGTAAATAGTTGATGCCGGAATTAGGGTTGAAAAGCCATTTCCAGACAACACCTGTAACCACAAACGAGAGCGCCATTGGAAAAAGAAAGATAGTTCTAAAAACGCTTTCGCCACGTATTTTCTGATCCAGTAGAACCGCCAGTAACATCCCTAAAACAAGGCACACGGTAATGAACATGGCGGTAAAAAACACCGTGTTCACAATATCCGTGCGAAATCGGGTGTCCAATGGGCCGGAGAATAAATCTCTATAATTCTGTAACCCTACGTCATTGGCTGGCACGCGGCTCAGCCGCTGCATGGCGTTAGAGTCCGTCGTCGAAGTTTGGACGGTAGCGCCAATAAAGCCATAGACAAAAATTGCCAGCAAGATTAGTGACGGGAGAACCATGAAGAATGCTATAGTACGATCACGCCTGTTATGCATATAAAGTCCTCTTCTTTGCGAAAAGTCCTGCGAGGCAGTGCCCCGCAGGACTTTTCATTACCCGCCAAATGCTTTAGCGCTTCGCAGCGTTATCCACTGCGAGTGGCAGCGTCAATTAGCGAAGAGTCTGAAGCGCTAGCGTCGCCGAAGTGACGGCGGCGTTATTCGCATCACGGTCGCTCTGGAACGTCGCAATGACGTTCGCAAAACCGTTGCTGAATGCAGGTGACGCAACGAGACCATGCGCCTGGCTGCCAACAATTTCGTTGCTTGTCCAGTCTTCGTAAGCGCTCTGGAAGTAGGCGTTGTACAGTTCAGGATTGCCAATGTCGGCAGTGGTGTTCGCAGGCAGCGAACCCTTAACCGGGTTGAACAGGTCTTGTGCTTCGGCAGTGCCAAGGAAGCTCAGCCATGCTTCAACTGCGCCGGGGTTCGGCGCGCCAACGGGCAGACCGAAGGTGTCAGAAAGCATCATGAATGCGCCTTCGTTACCCGGGCTGGGTGCCCATGCGAAACCAGTACCAGCTTCCAGCGCCAGATCGACCAGGTAGTAGCCGGCTGCCCAGTCACCCATGATATTGAACGCGGCTTCGCCGTTAGCGACGCGCTGGCTGGCATCCTGCCAGGTCAGAGCATTCATATCGTCATTGGCGCAGTCATAAACCTGACCCAGAACCTCGAACGTGTGAACCACTTCCGGGCTTGTCCAATTGGTGGTGCCGTCCCACAGGCCATTGTAGGCTTCTACGCCGAGGGTTCCCAGCGCAATCGATTCCCACAGGTGAACCTGAGTCCAGTTTTCGCCAATGCTGATCGGGGTCACGCCCGCAGCCTGCAGCGCCGGGCAAGTAGTATTTACAAATTCATCCCATGAGGTTGGAACGGTTACGCCCCACGCCTCAAGATTGGCGGGCACATACCACATCACGTTCGAGCGGTGAATGTTCACCGGCACAACGTAAATGTTTCCGGCTTCGTCAGAGATCAGGTCAAGCAGACCTTGCGGGAACTGCTCCATCCAGCCATTCGCTTCATAAATGTCATTCAGCGGCTGCATCAAGCCTGCGGCTACCCACAGCGCGTTCAGCTCTTCACCGGCGTGTACCTGGAAGGTGTCCGGCGGGTCGCCACCGAGCATACGAGTCGTCAGCACGGCACGGGCGTTCACACCTGAACCGCCGGCAACTGCCGAGTTGACCACGTTAATTTCGGGGTACAGTTCCGCGAACCGCGCGATCAATGCGTCCAGACCTGCGGCCTCACCGCCGCCTGTCCACCACGAAAAAATCTCCAGGTCGCCGCTCGGCGCTTCATCTTGCGCAGAAGCCAGACCGGCGAAGCCAAGAGCCAGCACTGCGATAAGCAGCAGCGCCAAAATACTTGAGCGTTTCATTGCAAAACTCCTCATAAACCAACATTCTCTGCGATCTATTCGCAGTATCACTTATAAGTGTATCAAGTTCTCATAACAGCTTGAATAGTTAGGCACGCAAAACAATCATGCAAATTGAACGATTCTATCGGCTTTAGAGCAGTTTATACCTCCTTACGCCGTTTTCTCTCATGCAAGTTGCCTATAGACTTGTTGCTGGTCATATACTTTACACGAACAAATCACGCTGCAATTTGAGTGCGTCGCCTCATAACCCGGATCAGGATCGATCTCCATGTCATGCCGGCATCCGGATATTCCATTTGCTCATGGACACGTTAGCTTATATCCCCTTAGCTATCACGGGTTATAATCGCAAAAAATTGCGGCAAAGGAAGAATTTCTGATGACCACCAGACGCTTAACAATGGCGCAAGCCCTTATACAGTACCTTTTGAACCAGTTTGTCGAACGCGATGGTGCTGAAACCCCGTTTTTCGCTGGCTGCTGGGGCATTTTCGGGCATGGTAATGTAGCAGGCATCGGGCAGGCTTTACAGCAGTACGCCGATCAATTTCGCTACTATCAAGCCCGCAACGAACAGGCGATGGTGCATACCTCAATCGCCTACACCAAAGCCAAAAACCGCCTGCAAACTTTCGCTTGTACCAGTTCCATCGGCCCCGGCGCGCTCAACATGGTCACTGCCGCGGCTGTCGCCACCGTCAACCGTTTGCCTGTGCTGCTGCTGCCCGGCGATATCTTCGCAGAGCGCCTGCAATCTCCCGTTTTACAGCAGTTGGAGGCCGAATGGTCACAGGATGTTTCGGTCAACGACTGTTTCAAACCTGTCTCACGTTACTGGGATCGCCTCAACCGCCCCGAACAGCTCATCGCCTCGCTGCCGGAAGCCATGCGCGTACTCACCTCACCTGCCAGTACCGGCGCGGTCACGCTGGCGCTGCCGCAGGATGTGCAAACCATCGCCTATGATTACCCCGCCGCGATGTTCGGCAAGCGTGTATGGCACATTCCGCGTAACCGTCCCGATCTCGGCGCATTGCTGCGCGCGGTTGAATTGATCAAAAGCAGCAAACAGCCCATGATCGTCGCCGGCGGTGGCGTTCACTACAGCGATGCCTATAGGGCGCTGCGTCTGTTTTCAGAAGATACCGGTATCCCTGTAGGTGAAACGCAGGCAGGAAAAGGCGCCCTGCCCTACAACCATCCCTTGAATTTAGGCGGCATCGGCGTAACCGGAACTTCCGGCGCGAACATCCTTGCCCGCGAAGCCGATCTGATCATCGGC
>CAZBPB010000414.1:0-771 GCA_964493565.1 uncultured Pleurocapsa sp.
CAGACAATCCCCCGGCATCGGCAGCGCCAGAATCTGACATTTCTCCTTCGACTGGCGATAGAGTTTGACCCGACCCGATTGCAGCGCAAACAGACCGGTTGGCGGGTCGCCTTGACGGTACAGGTCAATCCCCGCGGGGTACTCAGACCGCACCGATTTATCTGCAATGGCGCACTGTGTTTGTTGACTGAGCGCCTTGAACAGAGGAATTTTGGATAGGGAGTCTGCCGTGACCATTCTACAAAGACCGTTATTTGAAGTTGCTCTGTTGTCAGCATAGGGGAAGGACAACCTGCCTGATGTGACCTAAATCACGTCAAGCGGATGGATTTAAGCACAGGGTGGACATAGCGCGTCAGGATTCACGATGATAATGCGTCCAAGCTCATTTCGGACGACCCCCTCTTTTTCCAGCTCAAGCAAATGCCGCGTAACCACTTCGCGCACCGTTCCCGAAAGTGCCGCCAGCCGCTCATGGGTAAGTTCGACTGTTGGCTGAGTCCCGGTTTGGCTGGCATAGGTGAGCAGACTGTCGTTGATGCGATCTGGCACTGTCCATATCCCCAGCACTTCACTCACATGCGCCAGGTGTTCGAGGCGCTGGCTGTAGATATACAGGAGGGTTTTGATCAAGTAAGGGTCACGCTCTTTAAGCTGCTGAAGCGTGGACTCCGGCAGCACGAACAACGTTACTTGGTCGAGCGCCTCTGCCGTTGCCGGATTTTTCTCCATATCAAACAAGGGACAGCCCCCGAAACATTTACCGCGATT
>CAZBPB010000414.1:781-3543 GCA_964493565.1 uncultured Pleurocapsa sp.
CATCAGACACAGCCCTTGAATACGCCCATTCAGCGACTGCTTGATGATCTTGACACGCCCCTCAAAAACAAACCAGAGGGATTTGGACTGATCGCCTTCTATAAAGATGAGCTGTCCTGCTGCATAGGTGTGTCGCACCATACAACCAGCAAGATAGGCGAGCTGAGCGGGTTCCATATCCTCGAACGCAGGCATTTGCTCTAGTTCATCAATTCTAATTTGGAGATGGCTGTCGATCATGTTGTGCGACCGAATTATATTTACTGGGAATCAGCGACGCTTTTATATAAAGTATATTCGCATTAGATTACCGCATTCATTACCGTGAGCGTTACCCCAGATGGTAACCAATTGCCCTGCGGAATACGAAGCCTAGTCCGTAAGCAACTTCTCCTAATGACCTTTGCTTGGCATGCTGAACGCCACAAAGACAGACTGAAAACTGCGCCTCCGGTTAAGATGCCCATTGTCAGGGGCGCAGTCTAGGGAAGCAGATCAAGATGATATACAAGCAGAAGCGAGGCGCGTACCAGCCAGACGCTCAGTTTGGGCATTGTTAACGCTCCTTGATCCGCCCCACGAATTGATGATGAAGTCCAGCGTGCCTGCCGCTGGTACGCTGAGGCGAAAATTACCGTCACCCCAGCCGCGCCTCTGGATACATCCTGATTTTTATGAACCAGCGAGAAAGAGCTGACATTGGCTAATCCTTGTCGGCTCTGTGCTCGAATTTCACGATCAGGTATGGCAGTCCAACAGCATTGGCAGGGCAAACATCCTCACAAGCGGCGCAGTAAGTACAAAGCTCTGGGTGAAGTAGTGCGGCTTTGCCCATCTGCCAGTCCAACGCTCCCGTTGAACAGCTTGTAATACAATCCCCACAACCCGTGCAGATCGCCTGATTAATCTGAGGGATCCATTGTGAAGTCATATGTGTGACTTTCGTTGCATCCGAATCATGTCCGATTTGTTCGTGCGTTTGTCCAGCGTTTTTGGCTGATTGTGAGAGCGCATAAATCCAGAAAAGTCGCGGTCGGCTCAGGGTGTGACAAACTCTCTCTATCCCCTACTTTGTGAGGGTAGAGCATTTAGGACGTTTTGTATTTAAGCTGGATTAAAAGCAGGGAAGCAAGTTCGAAATTTCAGTTCACTAGAGCATGGCAATTGAACGAAGGACAGGCTCATTCACAATCACAATCCGGTGGCGATCAAATTGAATCGCCCCAGCATCTTCTAGGATGTGAAGCGTATTGCTGATAGTTTGCGGCGTGGTGTTGATATGCGCGGCAATCGCTGTTCGCGTTATACCCGGTCCGCTGAGGGAAGGGTCTTCCGACTGTTTGAGCAGGAAACGTGCGAGCCGGACGATGACGGAGTATAACGCCAGGTCTTCGATTTGATTAACAAGTGACCGAACACGCACTGCTAGAAACCGGATGACGTTTAACGCGATCTGAGGGTTCCGGATCAGAAGCTGCTTGAAGACATCCGACGGAACGAGCCAGATATGCGCCTCGGCACTCAAGCCAGCGGCATTCGCCGGGTTATTACCACCATCCAGCGCTGCGATGTCGTTGAAGCTGCTGCCCGGACCGCGCAAATGTAGGATGTGTTCGCCACCATCTGGATTCAATTTGAATACTTTGACCTGTCCGATTTCGACGATCCATAAACCTTGTGCCGGTTCACCCTCCAGAAAGATCATTTCACCCATGGAGAAAGTCCGCAGCACACTGTTTTTAATGATGTAAAGCAGTTCAGCTTCATCAATCCCTTTGAAGTAAGGAAGGGCTTCAAGGTGATGCCTAAGGTTCACCATGTCAGGGGTACTCAGCCTATCCGAGTGCAAGAATTGAAGCTCGATATTCTAATCGATTATTGACCGCAGAGGGTTACATGATTGCTTGTATTCGGTTGAGACCGTCAAGCACCGCGATATATTGTTTTCATTTCAGAGCCAGTTATGAACTAAAGGCGAAATAGTGAGACATTGGTTGAAGCGGTTGAACATCAAGATCATAATCCCTGGAAAATGAAGACCCGCCAAAAGGCGGCAATCTGGCACTCACCGACGAACAGATATTAAATCATGGCGTACCTACTGAGTTTTGGAACGGAGTAATGGTGACGACAGGAGATTACTCGCTTTTGCGTATACCGATTGTGCCGTATGGAATTAGCCGTGAAGAATATTGAGGGAATTGAGGCAAAATAGTCGAATCTTTTCAATAACTGACATCTGTGCTTGTTTAGAAGATGCCCGACAAACAGTCGGGCATTTCTTTGGTTTTTAACAGTATCGGAGGGATTCTATAAGATACGAGTTCAGTTTTGAAGGGATCGCACAATCTACATCGAGCGTGAGGAAATAAAAGTAATAGAACCCACCGAGTTGATGTGGGTTCTACTTGACACAGTGATGATACGGAAAGCGGGGAGGACAGGAGCAGATTCGAACATTTCTCCCCTCAAGAGACCGCAGATTTCCTCCAGAGTATCACTTTTCCTCAGCGCGCACAACTAGCGCGCTTCACGACGAACTCGACCTGAAACTGGCTTTTGCGGTGAATGGGAGAGTCGCTCACTCCCCCAATTCACCTTGAAGGCTCGCTGCCGATGCCAGCAAGACTTCTGGTGGTCACTATAGCACAACTCCACGAAGTCCTTGCCAGCCCCAGCGATTTGCACTCAGTTCGTCGTGAAGGAGGAAAGGCAATGACTCGTGTATTCGTGTTTACCAATCATAAAGGGGGCGTGGGCAA
>CAZBPB010000415.1:0-3542 GCA_964493565.1 uncultured Pleurocapsa sp.
AGCTTTGCCGCGCTGAATCTGGACGGTCAGTTTGACGTACAGCTATGGTTCTCGATCATGGAAACCGAGAATATCCTGAACCCGGTACCGGGCAGAACTGGCCAATACAGCCTGTTCCGCACGCATCATACGGTGACGCTGGTTGCGGACAGCCAGCGTGAATAACCCCACTGATTGATCTTTGAACTGCTACGCGAAAAAGCCCCGTAAACGGGGCTTTTTGTTACCGCGCCAGCTCAAGGTTGAACGGGCGCTAGCAAGCCCCACCCTATACCCTGATGAGCCACTCTGATACACTTACATTATTCCTTATTTGCGAGTTGAAATGGCTGATTTCCCCGAATTTGAAGCTTCTGCCTTCTGGCAGGAACCTGACTTTATCCTTACCGATCTGGTTTCGTTAATGGCAAACCGGATGAATGCGGAGCTTGGCATTACGCTGATGGTGCGCGGCACGATCATGACTGGCACACTAATTGGCGAGCGTGATTATCTGGCGGCGGTGAGCAAGATGTTCAAGCGCATCACCCGAGATATGCTGGATAAGCCCACGGACGAAGATTTACAGTCAATTGAAGAAGCGTTCGCGTTTGACGATCTGGCTGAAGATTTTTATCCCGCGGGCGAGCCTGAAGAGACGGAACAGCCAGAGATTTTACCGATGGAGGAGATCGCGCAGCAGGAAGCGCCCGCAGGACTGCCGCCGATTCGCTTTTTGCATCTGAAAGACCCGATCATCGTTTCGCCGGGTTCGAGCATGGCTTTTCGGGACAGCGCACTTCCGATTATGCGCATACGCCTGAACCAGATTGAAGGCTGGATGATGGGCCGGGTGATGATGATGACCGCGGACGATTACCCCGCATATGACGATGATGACGAAAACGAAGCGCCGCCTTCGCGTTACCCACGCGGTGGGTTTATTCAATAGCTACGCTGTTAATATTACCAGCGTAGGCTGCGAAAAAAAACCGTCCGTACATCGGGTAAACCCGGCTATGTCCAAAATTCTTCGCTCAAAAGCTGCACGTATCTTCGGCATCCTGATCCTCATCTGGTTGTTTGCCTGTCTGCTCATTGGCGGCGTGGTGCTGGTTTATGCCCAACAAGATCAGGCACAAGAGGCTGACGTGATCATTGTGCTTGGATCGGGACTGCGGCGTGACAACCGTCCCGGCCCGGCGCTAGCGAGGCGTTCACGCCATGCCGCCGATCTTTACGCGCAAGGGCTGGCGAGTACGGTGATCTGCACAGGTGGATACACGGCAGGCAGAACCCGTAGTGAAGCTGAAGGCTGCCGCGAGATGTTGATCGAAAACGGTGTGCCAGAAGATGCGATTTTGATAGAAGACCAGAGCCGCAGTACCGAAGAAAACGCGCTGTATTCGCATGAGATTATGCGGGAAAACGGTTTCGAAAATGCGATTCTGGTGAGCGATGGTTTTCACCTGCTGCGGGCGCAGTGGATCTTTTCGCAGGTGGGCGTTCCGGTTTATCCCTCTCCGGGCGATTCCCCCTCTACGATGACGCTGCTGATCAGCACGGCGCGGGAAGTGGCGGCGCTGCACTGGCAAGCGATCAAGACGATCTTGAACCTACCGTTTACGTATGTGCCGGTGGTGTAGAAAGACCCCTCAACCCATCACACCATTCAGGCGGTTCAAGAACCGCATCTTCACCAAACGCAGATCGAACATCATAAATCATCTTTTCAAACGCGCATTCGAATGACGGGGACGATATATCGCGCCTCAACCACACCATGCTGCGTTAGGTTTTATTCGCCTTATTCATGGGACGGTGAAGAGCCGGAGATGCAGCGGTTAAAGGTACAGGATCGCTGCGGCGTAGCCTAAGCGTTGGTCTGGCGGTATGTGGCAATAGGGGCGTGGTGCGCCAATCCAGTTCGATTTTCGGCATATAATTTACAAATAGATTACATTTCGACACGGGAAAATTTCATGCGCCAACTATCGTTTACTGCCCTGCTGGTTATTCTACTTCTCAGCACGTCTCTGGCATTCGGACAAGAGACCACGCCTGAGGTTGTGACCGATCCAGATGCCGCACCGGTGTTAGAGATCGCCGATACGCTGCCAGAAGACGGCGCGTTTGACATCAACACCGATGCTGAAATTGTGGTGATCTTCAACCGTCCGGTGGTGCCATTAGGCACGATTGAAGACAATGCCAATTTGCCGAACCCGCTGCAATTTTCGCCAGCGGTGGAAGGCAGCGGCGAGTGGTTGAATACTTCGATTTACACCTTCCAGCCTTCTACTGCGCTGGCGGGCGGCACTGATTACACGATAACGGTTGATCCGACGCTGCAAGCGATAGACGGCGCACAACTAGCGCCACCAAACAGCTTTAGTTTCAGAACTGCCGCGCCGATGGTGGCGGCGGTTAGCCCGACGGATCTGGAAACGGGCGTTGAACTGGCGCGCAGCGTGCAGGTCACGTTCAACATGCCGGTGGATCGAAGCAGCACGGAAGGCGCGTTCAGCCTAACCGATGCTGATGATGCGCGCGTGAGCGGCTCGTTTGAATGGTCGGATGACAGCACCGGCTTTCGCTTTGTGCCAGAAAACCAACTGGCATTGGAACAAGTCTATACCGCCAGCATTGCCGCTGACAGCGTAGCTTCGGCTGGAGGTGGGGCGACGATGGCAAATGACGCTGCGTGGTCATTTGAAACGGTGCCAAACCCGACGATTTTAAGCACGTATCCGGTGGACGGAACCGAGAATTTTCGGGAATTCTACTCCGGTTTCACCCTGCGCTTCGCCTCACCGATGAATATCGAGACACTGGAAAACCGGATCACGATAGCGCCTGAACCGTTCCGCGAATATGACTCGTACTATGGCGACTGGGACAACAGCTACACACTGGCTTTTCCGCTTGAACCGAGCACAACCTACACCATCACCATAGCACCGGGAATGGAAGATATTTACGGTAACGCGATTGAAGACGGGATGGTGGTCACCTTCAGCACCGGGCCTTTCCTACCGGAAATGCAGCTACAGGTGCCGGGGCCTAACGGTTTTTACAACGCCTATAACGAGACAACAGAACTTTTCACAACTTCGCGGAATGTAAGTTCGCTTCAGCTTGCGTTGTACGGCCTGACGTTGGAAGAAGCGCAGCCGTTCTTTGAATCAGAATATTATGACGGGATAAGCCAACTGAATTTGAACGCCGATTCGCTGCTGCGGCGCTGGGCGGTGGATTTGAGTGCCAGAAAATGCGCTGCGCTATGAGCTGCTTACGCTGGGCGGCAGTTCAGATATGGCGGACTGCCCGACTGCCCCACCGACTCGGCTGAATGTCGGGGATGTAGCCGTAGTGATCAGCAATCCCGATCCAGTACGCGCGCGCACTTCTCCTGTAGAAGGCGACATCGTGGATTTGCTGTATATGGACTACCGCCTGCCGATCATTGGCGGGCCGATTTGCGCGAATAACCTGCTGTGGTGGGAAGTGGCACTGCGCGATGAACGTACCGCGTGGGTGGCTGAAGGTATGACCGAGGAATA
>CAZBPB010000416.1:0-3534 GCA_964493565.1 uncultured Pleurocapsa sp.
CGCGCAAAACATTGTTGGTGGTGTTACTGGAAACGGTATTAAGTTCAGATCTTACGCTACTCATTTGTTCGGTGAAGAGTTTGTTTTGCGTCTCCAACGCCGTATTTGCCTTTTCCACTACGCGCGTTATTTCAGCAGAGGCGTTCTTTAATCTCTCCTCGATCAGTCTTTGTTCATTTGTAAGCTGGCCTTTTGTGGTTAAGTCCAACTCCTGCTGCATTTTCTCAGTTGTCGTTTGAAAGGATTTTCTAAGCCAGAAGATTCCACCAAGCAGTAATACGATTATCAGGATAGAAATTGCCAATAAGACAACAGTGATACCAGAATAGACATCCATTACAGCTTCCTTTATTGCTGAGTATTAGGCAAAGCATAACACCCGAAAGCAGTTAAAACGTGGATAAAGACTGAAAAAGACGTGAAAACTAGGTTGCCGGGAGGATTCCACCCAATTACTCCTGATCACCACCCCTTTCCCACTCGCCGCGCAGCAGGGCGAATACGCTCGTATCGCTAAAACCCGTGCCTTCGGCGTCGGTGTAGGTATGCTTTAGCGTTCCTTCGAGTATGAACCCTGCACGTTTGGCAACGGCAACGCTTTTTTCATTCAGCGGATCGCAGCGAATTTCGAGCCGCTCCGCCTTTAACTCGCGAAACGAAAAATTGACCAGACCGTTTACTGCTTCGGTCACGTAACCGTGACCACTTAGCGAGGTACGTACCCAGTAGCCAATTTCCAGCACTGGCACTGACCAGTCAATTCGGTGCAGCCCGATAGCGCCGACAAATTCACCTGTATCTTTATTTTGCATGACCATGCTCAGGTCTTCGCGCAAAATGAAGCGGGCTAACATTCGCCGCGCGCGAATTTCACTTTCTTCGGCGGTTTGCGGAAAAGGTACCCAGGGCATCAGCCATTCTTCCAGTGCCGCGCGCGATTCTTCCATCGCCTCAAAGAACATCTGGCCATCACCGGGCTTGTAGGCGCGAATGGTCAGCCGTTCGGTGTCAAACGACTCTGGAAAATCTAATAAGATCGGGTTTTCGTGGGTAGGCATGATGAATCCTTGAGTCGAATGGCGTTATCACGCGAGTTGCGCGCACCGAAAAAGATAATACAGTTGAATAATAAATCAGTCGAAAAGGCCGTTCTCATGATCAGGCGTATCTTTTCTCTATTCCTACTCGCCCTCTCGATAGTCATTCTTTGTGCTTGCGATATGAATGTAACTACCGGTGGGGGATCGGCAACGACTGCGCCAACCAGCATTCCCGGTTCAATAGGCTTTCCCATTTCGTCAACCTCCCCGCCTTCGCTGATACGCGGGCCGGGCGGCACTCAGTGTGTGGCACTGATATCCGGTCAATCGACGACAGGAAATGGCACGCTGATCTTTGATGTAGACAATTTTGTGGATGTCAATCGGGTAGATGCCAGTAACCTGGTATACAACTTCACCATTCAAGGCGTTGCGCCAATGATTCCAAACTGCCCGGCAAGCGCCATCCCGACTAGTGTAACGCTGGTCGGCCCGGTATTGGGGCCCTTCACCATCAACTTTGCCGTGACTTATTTTGGCGCTTATACCCGTTCCAATCCAGTGTGCATCAACGGTTCAGCTATTGTATTCCGTTCGTTTGACGTGAGTGGATTACCATCACTGTTCGATTCGGCAGCGCAAAATGCAGCGAAAGATAGCATCCACGAATCTTTTGATGCCTCGATGGCAGCTTCTATGAACGACATCTTGAACGGCACCAGCGCCACACCTGTACCGGCAAACCCGCGCTGCTCTGACTGGGAAGAATTGGATACATCACTGTTTGCCAACAGCTAGTATGGTTTTGAAAACTAGGGCAGGTATCCCTCAATCCCCTCTCGATGATAATTAGAGAGGGGAGGATAAACTATGTAATAGGGAGATGGGCAGGAAGTAGTCCATAATTTCCGCCTGCCTTATGTGTTCTCAGGGACTCTGTGGTTCAATTTTCTATGCTACAATCAGGCTATTCGCATTGCTAATCCCAACCTTGAAAATCATGCCAAATTCTGACTGGACTACAATTGTCGGCTTAGAAATTCACGCCGAACTTCTGACTGAAACGAAGATGTTTAGCGCCTGTCCGGTGGTGGACAGCGTAACCGCCCCGCCCAATACTGCCGTTGATCCCGTCTCTATGGGGCTGCCCGGCACACTGCCGGTGATCAACCGCCGCGCGCTGGAGATGGCAATGATGGTTGGGCTGGCGCTGAACTGCGAAATTCCGCCGTTCAACCAGTTTGCCCGCAAAAGCTATTTCTATCCTGACCTGCCCAAAGGCTACCAGATCAGCCAGTATGATCGCCCGCTGTGCGTGAACGGTTATGTGGATATTGATCTTAGCGATGGCAGTACGCAGCGCATCCGTATCCGTCGCGCCCATCTGGAAGAAGATACCGGCAAGTCCATGCACACGATGGACGGCAGCTTGATTGACCTGAACCGCGCTGGCGTGCCGCTGTTAGAAATCGTGACCGAGCCAGATATTCACAGCGCCGAAGCTGCCGAAACCTATGCCCGTAAACTGCGCACCATTTTGCAGTATCTAGGCGTAAACGACGGCGATATGAGCAAGGGCATTATGCGTATCGAGCCGAATATCAGCGTGCAGCACAAAGATGATACCGATTATCGCACGCGCACCGAAGTGAAGAACCTGAACAGTATCCGCAGTCTGTATCGCTCAATTGAGTACGAAACCACCCGCCAGATTAAGGCGTGGGAAAATGGCGAAGGCGTGCGGCAGGCGACGCTAGGTTGGGATGAGGCCAAACAGCGCACCGTTGTGCAGCGTTACAAAGAAAGCGCCGAGGAATACCGCTATTTCCCTGAACCAGATTTACCAGTAGTCGAAGTCAGCCGCGAGTGGGTGGCTGAAATTCGCGCGCGCTTGCCAGAACTGCCGGACGCCAAGCGTGATCGTTTCATGAACGAGTTAGGCTTAAACCGTTATGATGCCTCCGTTCTGGTCGCTGATCAAAGCGTTGCCCACTATTTCGATGCCGCGCTGGCTGAAGGCGCAAACGCTAAATCGCTGGCGAACTGGCTGATTGGTCAGTTGTTCGGCCTGCTGAACACCCACAATATCGAGCGTGAATCCATTGATACGATCAAAATCACCCCGCAGCAGTTTGCCGGATTAGTCAAGCTGGTGGATGGCGGCACGATCAACAAAGCCACTGGCGTGATAGTGTTAGCCGAGATGTTTGAGACCGGCGACGATGCACAGAAGATCGTAGAGGCTAAAGGGCTGGCGCAAATCAGCGATACCGGCGCGGTGGATGCCGCTATCGCCCAGATGATCGCTGAAAATCCGGCGTGGGTCGAAGAATACCTGTCTGGCAAAGATAAGCTGTTCGGCCCGATGATGGGCAAGGTGATGGGCATCCTGAGAGGTCAGGGCAACCCCGGCGTGGTCAAAGAACTGCTGGCAAAGGCGCTGGAAGCGGAACGGGGTTAATCGCTAGTTTGCCAGCCATCAAAATTCAAAGCA
>CAZBPB010000417.1:0-3266 GCA_964493565.1 uncultured Pleurocapsa sp.
CCGTGCCCGGCTGCTCAAAATACCATTCAAAAATGGTCAGAGTCTTATCATGCCCGATCGGCAAAATGATGTTGATCGACATGTTATCCGGGTAAATGTTCAGCATCACATTCGGAAAAATCCAGTAATACAGCGCCTCGGCCTCCGCTTCAGTGCGGACATAGCGCCGGTCACGCCCTTGAATCTCGCCCTCTTTCGCAGCGCGAATCGGTGCATATTGAGACGAATAATAGCGAAACGTGTCTACGCGGTACTGCTCATAATCCAGCTCACGATACAGGCCGGGGTGAGCAATCGGCACGTGGTAACCTTCAAGATAGTTATCAACATACACTTTCCAGTTGCAATCAATATAGTAATCGCGTCGTTCCAGCGCCCGCATCTTACCGATGTCGAAACCTTTGCGCGTAATCTCCTCGTCAATCGCGCCATACACCTCCATAAATTCCGGTGCGTCATCGTCCAGATTCACGAAAATGAACGGCCCCCACTCCACCACTCGCACCGAACGCAGGCAAATATCTTCCTTGCGCCAGTCTGCCACGCCCTCAAATTCCGGCGCGGCTAATAAGCGACCATCCAGCCCGTATGTCCAGCCATGATACTTGCATTGCAAGCTGCGGCGGTTGCCCTTGCCTGCTGCCACCGGCCCGGCGCGGTGCATACACACATTGTAGAATGCGCGCAGTTTGCCATCTCCACCTCGTGTGACCACCAGCGGCTCGCCTACCACATCACAGGTAAAGTAGTCACCGGGACGCGCCACCATATCCCCGCGCCCTACTGGCTGCCACGTTTTCCAGAAAATCTTGACCTTCTCTAGATCAAGAAACTGCGGGTCAACATACCAGCGCGAAGGCATGGTTGCCGCCCTCGCCAGATCATCTGCCGGCGCGTAATCCGAAAGGTCAAGTGGTTGAGGTTCCAGCAGCATGGTTACAGCACCGGGTTCTTCGGGAATGTCGTCAGCGATTCAGCACCGGTTTCCGTCACCAGCACATTATCTTCAAGCCGCACGCCCCCCAGCCCCGGCACGTAAATGCCCGGCTCAATCGTGAACGTCATGCCCACTTCCAGCGGGTAATGCGCCGAACTGGAAATTTGCGGCATGAATCGCTGCCCATCCGTACCTAGCCCGTGACCGGTACGATGCGTGAAATACGGTCCGTAGCCCGCCTCTGTAATCACATCTCGTGCAGCTTTGTCTATCGCGCTGGCGGGCACCCCCGGTGCAACGGTGTCAAATGCTGCTTCATTCGCCCGTTTCACCGTATCGTAAATCTTCTGCATTTCCGGGCTAATGTTGCCAATAACAAATGTGCGCGTAATGTCCGAATGATAACCGCCCACCTGACAGCCAAAGTCAATCAGCAAAAATTCGTCGCGTCCCAAAGCTCGATCAGTAGTTTCTCCATGCGGGTTAGAACTGTTCGCGCCAGTCTGAATCAGCGTGCCAAAAGCCAGTGCCTCGCCCCCGTGTTTAAACTGTAATTCATCCAATTTGGCGGCAATTTCTTCCTCGGTCATGCCCGGATGTACGATCTTGAGCAAATCGCTCAACGCGGCTTCGCTGGCCTGCGTCGCGCGGCGCATCAGCGAAATCTCGTCCGGCGTCTTGATTGCGCGAATACGCAGCACGGCTTCATCCACAGGCTTCAGCTTCAGTGTTGGATCAACTGCTTGCAGTCCCAGCACTTCTGTCGCCCTCATGGTCAGCGAATCAATACCCAGCGTTTTGCCGCGCAGCCCCAGTTCATCAATCGCGCGGGTAAATGCTGGCATGAACCATTCGTCATCATCCCACGCGAAAAGTTCAGCGTTCAAATCCTCGCGTTTTTGAATCGTCGCCAGTTCCAGTTTAGGAACCACCAACCCCAGCTTATCCGGCAGCACGAACAGCATAATTGGGCGCTCGCTCAGAAAGTAACTCAGTCCCGAAAAGTAACGCATGGATGTTCCCGGCATTATCGCCACCGCATCCACGCCAGAAATAACGCGAACGGCGTTCAACCGCTGTTGGTAATCAATCGTCATGTTTCTCTCCAATGCAGAAAAGAGCTTCTGGCTCCATGCCCCAAAATGCTTTGCAAAGATTGTAGCCATGCAGCCCCAAACTGCCCATAGACCATATAATTTCCCCTCAATCCCGCCGTAGGGACGCAGCACGCCCTGTCCGTTTTTCAAATATTTTCTTGAACATAACAGCACCCCCTCAATCCCCCCGTAGGGGTGCAGCGTGCTGCGCCCTTCTCTTATCTTTCCTCCCCTCAATCACCCACCCCGTACACGGCCTGAGGTTGCTTTTGCGGCCTGATCTGCCCCTCAATCCCCCCGTAGGGGCGCAGCGTGCCCTGTCCGCTTTTTGAATATTTTCTTGAACATAACAGCACCCCCCAATCCCCCCGTAGGGGCGCAGCATGCTGCGCCCCTCTCTTATCTTTCCTCTCCTCAGCCGCACGCAGAGAGGGGATTGCGGGCTGAGGTTGTTTATGCTCTTTCCTTTCCCCACTCCATAAAAAAAAGCAGGGATATGCGCGGCATATCCCTGCTTTTTGTGGTGCTGTATTTTGCTGAGCGGTTAGGCGTTTACAGCCTCTAGCACTTCTTCCTTCACCAGCGCCAGTTCGGCTTCAAGTTCGATCTCGATGTCCTTACTAACCATCCAACCGCCGGCCTCTAGTGCCACGTTCCAGGTCAATCCCCAGTTCTCACGGTTGATTTTGGCGTGGGCGTTGAATACCGGTTTCACATTACCCCATGGGTCAGTAGCTTCACCCAGAAATTCCGTGTTCAGCTTCACTTCTTTTGTCACACCCTTGATCGTCAGATCGCCGGTGATCACGCCAGTATTCGCGCCCGTCACCTGAACGCTCTTGCTTACAAACGTCATCGTCGGGTGGGTCGCAACATCGAAGAAATCGGCGCTGCGCAGATGGTTATCACGATCATTGTTGCCGGTGTTCACGCTGTCCAGTTCGACCTCAGCCGTCAGTGTGCTTGCTGCCGGGTTTGCTGGATCAAATTCGATGGTTGCGGTTGCTTTCGTAAACTGCCCGCGTACCTTGTTAAACATCATGTGCCGGGCTACAAAGCCGACAATGGTATGTGCCTGATCAATCGTGTACTTGCTCATGAGATCCTCGTTATCCTTCGCAGTCTAAATGGACTACAGTCCGTTTAATGATTGCAAGCATAACAGAAGTGATCACCGTTGTCTATAAATATTTCATTAGAAAACGGACATGCGTCCATTTATGGGGTTGAAC
>CAZBPB010000417.1:3293-3527 GCA_964493565.1 uncultured Pleurocapsa sp.
GCCGCTGCGAATACGATCCACATCATAGCCCCGCACAATCATTAAATAATAATTCACGCCCGGATCAAGCATCATATACAGCACATCGGTTGCATAGTCGGCGTCCGCAACAACCCCGGATTGCAGGAGCAAGCCGCGTATTGTTTGCCGCCACCACATATGAGCGGGGTGATAAGCGCCGCTGCCGGGGGCAAGCGTTTCCATACCAGACAGCATTCGCAAATTGCGCTCCAC
>CAZBPB010000418.1:0-1754 GCA_964493565.1 uncultured Pleurocapsa sp.
ATATTGATGACATGATCGGAATCTGATAGTGCGGCAGGAAGCAGCGGCGTGACCGGTTCAACGAAAAGGGTATATTCAAAGAACACAGGGAAATTGACCGATAGAAGCTGAACTTCAATGCTGTAACTCGGGATGAGGGATTCTGATTCATACGTCTGAGTAATAGAATCGCCGCAGTGATGTTCACCGGACCACAAAAGCAAATCTTCATAGTTCGCATTTATCCCGAGTAAGTCAAACTGTTCCGCGTATGCATCATTGCATATTAAGGTTAAGCGAAACGTTTGGGGTTGGGAATCAATGAGATTGTTAAAACGGAGGTTCAGAATGTGAGCGCTCGTACCTGTTGGGCGTGATAGCGTACTGGTAACCGTTGTAACCCGGTCGGAATAGACATCAACCAGATGATCGAATTCGGATTGCGCCACCGGAACGTAAGCCGTTACTGGCTCAATCGTCAATGTATAAGCAAGTTGTGAAAACAGGGCATTTGGAACAACCTGTATTTCCAAGGAGATGATCGGAATATCCCCCGGACTTGAATTTGCTATCGTTAACTCAATACTGTCTCCGCATCTTTTATCGCTTCCCCATGACAAAAATGCATTATTGATGCCTTCATTGCAGGTCAGGGTAAAGCGATAGGTTTGGGGTTGTGCGTTCAGCAAATCAGGAAATTGGATTTCGAGGAGATGGTTTAGATCGTCAAGCTCATTCTGGAGGGTTCTGGTAAACACAACGGTTTCCAGCGACGATGCCACGATGATTTCATGCTGTGGCTGTGCTTCTATTTTATGCCAGTAGGCAAATGATAAAAGGATTGTGAGCAGTAGAGAACCAATTATCAGGTGAATTGAACGACTCTTTGGCTGCGATTTATGCATTGATCTTTCTCTATTAGCCGTTCCAAAGCAGTTTAGTGGCTTTTTTTATTCTACGCAAATATTATTCTTGAATACGCGGCAAGGAATGTTGAGCGTGTGATCATTTATGGAATGGTTTTTAGTTTTTACTTTCGATTTCCGGATTTCAGACTAAGACTTCATTAAATCAGTCCAAATTCCTCGCACCCCCGCGCTGGATCGTCTACACTGTAGCCAATGACCTTAAAACCAATAAAGTATTAAATGTCGGCGTTCAAACTTAGTGGACAACGCGGACGTGCAATTCGCGAAAACCTCGTCGCCTATCTGTTTTTGTCGCCTGCACTGACGCTCATCATGATCTTCGGCATCCTGCCGGTAGCGTTTGCGCTGTTCGTCAGCCTTCATCGCTGGCGGCGTTTCCCCGAAGAATTTGTCGGTCTGGATAATTACCAGCGCGCGCTGGGTGATTTTGCCTACGTCGTCTTTATCTGGTTGGCCGTTGGAGCAATCGCCTATGCTGGCGTTATGCTCTGGCGCTTTGTTCAACAAAATCGCGATAAACCCGCCAACTTTGCCTACCTGATT
Organism: uncultured Pleurocapsa sp.; assembly: GCA_964493565.1. Taxonomy (GTDB): domain Bacteria; phylum Chloroflexota; class Anaerolineae; order Aggregatilineales; family Phototrophicaceae; genus Flexifilum. Next base: position 1,452 of record CAZBPB010000418.1, read on the forward strand.
CCGGGGATTGCCAGTGCTGCGGCGGCACTGCTGGTTGTTAACTGGGTGGTGAACTGGCTGCCGATTGTGCTGGATATTCCCCAGCGTCTGCGTACACAGGCGCGTTCAGGCGAGTTGTTCATCAATGAACTGGTTGCCAGTTTCCAAACGCCGCATGTGGTTGAAGCTGGAAACTGGATGCTGCTTGGCATCATTATTGCTGCTGCCCTCAGCTTGATCTGTTATCTGTTCATCAAAAACGAAAACCCGGAAAAATTGTTGGGACAGGCTGCAAGTCCATTTTTCTTGCTGGCTGTTGCAGTT
>CAZBPB010000418.1:1764-3500 GCA_964493565.1 uncultured Pleurocapsa sp.
ATTCGGAAGTGATGGCGGCGATTACCGCAGCCCGCGAAGCTGGAGAGGAACTGCCGATCTGGACGCAGGCCGCCATTATCAGCACCGGTGTGATCATGCTTGGCGCGGCCTACTGGCTGTGGCGCAGCGCCAATCGCGGCGGAAACCTGCGCTTTATCTTGCAATTTCTGGCTGCAAGTATGCTTATGGTTGGCGGCTATGCGTTCATTGGCGAACTGCCGCTGCTGCTTTCCGGCGCTGATAGTAACATGCTGCGCGGCTTCAATATCACGCTGATGTATACCCTGGGCACAGTGCCGATACAGCTTATGTTCGGGCTGCTGCTGGCTTACCTGCTGTTCCAGAAAATCAAGTTCAAATCGTTCTTTCGGATGATGTACTTTTTGCCGTATGTCACGCCGTTTGTAGCAACCTCTATTGTCTTTGGCATCCTGTTTTCGCATCGCCCGACCTCACCCGTGAATCAGGTAATGACGGCGCTGGGGCTGCCGGTACAAAAATGGCTGCTTGAACCGACGGGTATCTTTCAATTGATTTTCGGGCCACAGGTGCCGGATGCTCTTTCCGGCCCAAGCCTTGCGCTGGTGGTCATCATTATCTACACCTCGTGGACATATATCGGCTATTCAACGGTAGTATTTCTAGCCGGTCTGGGCAACATTTCCGGTGAATTGTATGAGGCGGCGCGGATTGATGGGGCGAATGAATGGAATTTATTCCGGCGCATCACCCTGCCAATGCTTTCGCCAACCACCTTTTTTTTGACCCTGATCACCATCATCGGTACGCTGCAATCGTTCACGCAAATCTGGATTTTACGAACACCTGCGGCTGCCTCATCGGTGGACACAGTAGGCGTTTATATTTACGAAACCATTAGCCAAAGTACCCCGAACATGGGCTATGGCTCGGCACTATCGCTGGTATTGTTCACCGTCATTCTGGTATTCACACTGGTGCAAAACCGGATTTCGCGTAATCGGGTCTTTTATGGCTGATACTGCCCTGACTGAATTTTCCGCAAAGAGCGAGCCTCGCAGTGAAAGTAAGCGGCGTGGCCCGATGATTCGCCCCGGGCGTATTCTGATTTACGGTATCCTGATCGTCGGGCTGCTGCAAGCCGTATTTCCCTTCTTCTGGATGATTAGCGCCTCGCTCATGCCAATCAACGAAGTTACGCTGGGCTATTTGCTTCCCTCTCGACCGCAGTTTGGCAATTATGTGGACGCGTGGAATCAGGCCAATTTCGCCCAGTTTATGTGGAACAGCGTGCGCATCACGGCAATCACGATTATCGGTCAGCTTTTATTTTGCGTACCGGCGGCTTACGCCTTTGCGCGTATGAAATTTGTTGGCAAAAACCTGATCTTTGGCTTGCTGTTAGCAACTTTGATGATTCCTGATGTTGCCATTTTGATCCCCAATTACCTCACCGTTATCTGGTTTGGCCGGCTAAGCGATGCGCTGCTGGGCATTGGCTGGATTAATAATTGGCCTGCGCTGACCATCCCTTTCATGGCTTCGGCGTTCACCATCTTCCTGTTACGCCAGTTTTTCGCGCAAATCCCGGAAGATCTGTGGGATGCGGTGCGTATTGACGGCGGCGGGCATTTGCGCTTCTTGTGGTCAGTGGTGGTGCCGCTTTCACGCGCTGTGCTCATGACGACCATTATTTTTGCCTTCATCGGCTCGTGGAACGCGCTGTTGTGGCCGCTTTTGGTCACGCAAACGGATGC
>CAZBPB010000419.1:0-1956 GCA_964493565.1 uncultured Pleurocapsa sp.
ATCTAGAGATTACGCCAACCCCGGATAATCCAGCAGCATCACTTCCAACGCCAGCCGCACATTGGCGTTGGTGCTGCTTAACGTACTGATTACATCACGCGTAGCCCTTAACGCCTTCAACGCCTCCTCCGGCGTAATGTACGCAGCTAGCGCGCTGAGATAATCTTGCTTATCTATGTTTGCGACCTGAATATTGGTGGCTTCGGCAAGCAGTACCACATCCCGCCAGAAAGTTTGCCACAGTTCCAACTGCGTTATCAGCGCCGCCTTATCTTTGCTCAGGGCTTCAGCGGCCCCAAAGCGCCCTACGCGGTTTTCGCCCAGTAGGGCTTGCAACTGATCCAGCCCTTCAATACGTGTATTCAGCAGTTCTGGCTGATCGGCTGCGCGGATTGCCCAGCCCGGCCTACCGCCGGAAAGCTGTGCCAGCAGTACCGACTGTGCTTCGTCTAGCCCGTATTGATCTCGCAGCGCCAGCGCAATCTCCCGCGCAGCCACAGGCCGCAAGGTGATCGTTTGGCTGCGGCTGGTGATGGTCGGCAAAATTCGCCCGATATCTTCCGCTAATAAGATCAGTATCGAATGGGGAGAAGGCTCTTCCAGAGTCTTAAGCAGCGCATCCTGTGCCAGCGGTTGGGCACGATCAAAGTCCCGCAGTATGGCAATACGGTGGCGCGCCTCATAAGGCTTTAGCGCCAGTTTAGAAGCCAACGACCGGACTTCATCTACTTTTAACGCGCCGGTATGGCTATCCTGCTGCGAATACAAAATATCGGGATGATTACCACTCAGGATACGCTGGCAGGATGAGCATTCGCCGCATGGTCGCTTTTTCTCGCTTTTATGTAGGCAGTTCAAGGCCATTGCAAAGCTGCGCGCCAATGTTTCCTTGCCAACAGACTCAGGGCCAATAATCAAGTAGCCATGACGGGCGCGGTGATTCAACAGGCTTTGGCGAAGCTGGCCAACTGCCCATTCGTGACCGATCATGCTCCATGTTTGTGACCATTGAATGTTCGTTTTTTCGTTCATATGTGCGGATTTTACCCAGACGGGGGCTGAACGCGCTATACTCTGCGGCGTTTTCCGGTGATCAACGTACAAAGGTTTACGTATGCCTTCAGCGCTTGCCACCCGCGCCATTCAGGCGTATAAAGCACAGTTTGGAGAATCGCCCAGCGTTGTTGTTCGCGCCCCGGGTCGCGTCAACATCATTGGCGAACACACCGATTATAACGGTGGTTTTGTACTACCAATGGCTATCGAACGTGAGATTGTGATCGCCCTTAAACCGCGTTCAGATGGCTATGTGGTGGTGTATTCCAGCGATTACGATCAGGTGACGCAGTTTTCGCCCACCGAACTGCTGCGTACCGAAGACCCTACCGAAATATGGGCGGAATATATGAAAGGCGTCACCTGGTCTTTGAGTGATGCTAATGACCCGCTGGTCGGCTGGGATGGGGCGATTGCCGGTGATGTGCCGATTGGCGCGGGACTATCCTCCTCAGCGGCTATTGAACTGGCGACGGCGCGTGCTTTTGCGTCCGCATCCAACTTTCACTGGGATGGGCCGGTGATGGCGCGGCTCTGCCAGCGCGCCGAAAACGAATGGATCGGCGTCAAAACCGGCATTATGGATCAGATGATCTCGGCTACCGGCAAAGCTGGTCATGCTGTGTTGATTGACTGTCGCACGCTGGAACTTCGCCCGGTGCCGCTGCCTGAAAACACCGTCATCGCGATCATGGACACCTCTACACGGCGCGAATTAGTCACCAGCGCCTACAATGAGCGCCGTGAACAATGCGAAGCCGCAGCCATCCATTTTGGCGTTCCCGCCCTTCGCGACGTAGATATTCGCGCTTTTGAGGCACGTGAACACGAGCTTGACCCGATCATTCGCCGCCGCGCACGGCATGTACGCCACTTTCATGCCCAAGCCGCTGGCTACAG
>CAZBPB010000419.1:1966-2221 GCA_964493565.1 uncultured Pleurocapsa sp.
CCGCACGTTGGAAGCGGCTGAAGCCATGAGCAACGGCGACGCTGTGCGGCTGGGCATGTTGATGAATGCCAGCCATGTAAGTATGCGCGACGATTTCGAGATCACCAACAACGCCTTGAATACTATGGTCTCGCTCGCCTTAGAGCAGCCCGGTTGCTACGGCGCACGTATGACGGGCGGCGGCTTTGGCGGCTGCGCGGTGGCTCTGGTGGCGCAGGATAACGCCGAAACATTCATCGAGACGATGACCACACT
>CAZBPB010000419.1:2279-3149 GCA_964493565.1 uncultured Pleurocapsa sp.
CCGTGCCAGATGTGTATCATGGTAGGATAAAGTAAGCAGTGGTTTGTTCTGAGCCTACAACTATGACAGCCCTCAGAACTCATTACGCGTAACGCGTCACTTGTTTTTAGGACTACCTCTTGTCATTTCTTGCGCCGCTTGCCTTTCTTGCCGGTTTGCTGGCAATCCCCATTTTGCTGCTTTATATGCTGCGCCTGCGCCGCCGCGAAGTGGTGGTGAGCAGCACTTTCCTGTGGCAGCAGCTTTTACGCGACCGCGAAGCCAACACTCCCTGGCAAAAACTGCGGCGCAACCTGCTCATGTTCCTGCAACTGCTGATACTGGCGCTGCTGGTGTTTGCGCTGGCAAGACCGTTCATCGAAGTGCCTGCTGTGGGCGCGGGGAAGATAGCGGTGGTGCTAGACGCTTCTGCCAGCATGAACACACTGGAAAACGGTGAAACACGGCTGGATATCGCCAGACGACAGGCGCTGGACATGATTGATACACTCGGCGCAGGCAACCAGATGACCATCATCCGCGCTGCTGAAAATGCCGAAGTGCTGGCTTCGCTTACCGAAGACCGCGCAGCATTACAGGCGGCGGTATTGAACACACAGCCGGGATCAGGCAGTGCCAATTGGGATGAAGCGCTCACGCTAGCGGCAGTCAATGCCGGCAGCGGGGAAGATTTCACCACGGTGATCATCAGCGACGGCGGCGGGTTAGGCAGTGAGAACAGCACGGCTACCCTGCCTTCTATTCCCGGAGGCTTGCAATACGTCCCGGTCGGGCAAACGAACGATAATGTTGCCATCACTGCGCTGGCTGCCCGCGCTCTACCCGGCCAGCCCACCGAACTTTTTGCCCAGATCACCAACTATGGGGATC
>CAZBPB010000419.1:3193-3500 GCA_964493565.1 uncultured Pleurocapsa sp.
TATTTTTGACCTTGAGGTTGATGGGGTATTGTTCACGGCGCAGCGCCAGACGGTGCCCGCCAACAGCAGCTTACCGATCATTTCGCGAGAGCTTCCTGAAGCATTCGCCACCGTGCGCGCTAGCATTACCCCGCCCGCGGACAACCCGACACCAAACCATCTCGCAATAGATGACAGCGCCTATGCCGTTCGCGCGGCTGATAATACACGACGGGTGCTGATTACCACTGAAGGCAACCGCTTTCTGGAGCAGGTTTTTCGCAGCTTGCCCGGGATTTCGGCGTTTACCGTCGAGCCGGGACGCACG
>CAZBPB010000420.1:0-3484 GCA_964493565.1 uncultured Pleurocapsa sp.
CAAACGTTTGGGGTTGGAAAGCCTATTTTACGGCAACGCAGCCTAAATACAGCAAGACTGCAGCGCGTTGGACCCCGCGATTTACCAAAGTTGCGAAGTACGATGTGTCAGTGTTTATTTCAGGGAGACACAGCACTACGACAAATGCGCGATTCAAGGTACATGGGGTAACCGGTTCAAATTCTGAAATTGTGGTGCCGGTTGATCAATCACTATAGCAATCAATGGGTTTCGCTGGGAATTTTCGACTTTGACCCGCGTACGATCAATGTTGGTACGGTTTTTCTTAACGACCTCACTGGCGAAGAGAACCTCGAAATTGGCTTTGACGCGGTACGCTGGCAAGAGGTTACCTATGTAGAAAGCCCCGGCCCCGGTGGGCCTGTCCCCGAAGGCTATGCTGACGGTTATGATCAGCCGATGGGAACTGACGTTGAGCGCGCAGCCAGCACTGTATGGGGCGGGAAGTGGTATGATGCCAGCCCATTTGGTAAGTTGTACTTCGTTGGCACGCCGAGCGAAGCATACCACACCGGAGCGGACTTGAACTTGCCTAAAGACGCAGACGCTCATTCAGGCGTTTACGCGGCGGCGAGCGGAACGGTGACATTTGCCAGTCGTCTGCCGATCTGGGGTAACGTCATCATCATCAAGCACGATCCGATGTATACCAACGGTCAGGTGATGTATTCCCGGTACGGGCATGTTGAAGACATGATGGTGAATGTTGGTGATCGGGTTAAGCGAGGCCAGCAAATTGCAGAAGTTGGCAACGCTTATGGACGCTACGCTTTCCACCTGCACTTTGACCTTAGCCCGACGACGGTGCTGGAGCAGAATCCACAGGATTGGCCGGGCAAAGACCGAACGCGGTTGTTGAAGAACTATGTTGATCCTAAGGAGTTCATCATCAAGAATCGCCCGCGAAGGTAAAGATTTCCCCGTCACGGGCGAGAGTGCGTCTGTTAGGTTGGGGTGGGGTTGGAAGCGCACTTTATCCAAGACCCACTCTATAAACAGCGGTGACTAGAAATAAAAACGGGATGCTACGTAGCATCCCGTTGCGTTGTGAAATAGGGTAAGCGCGTTAGAAAAGACCCCAATCGTCAGCGGCGCCTTCTTCCATCATGGTGGGATCCCACATTTCCAGGCCCATTTCGATGGTGGTAGGCATACTTAAATATTCCTGCGCGGTGCGGCGCGTTTGTTCGAGGAGCGCCGGAGCATACGGGCAGAATGGCGTCGTCATAATCATGGTTACGTGACCACGATCAGGCTCGATCTCAACGTCCCGAATCAGCCCCAATTCAACGACATTCATTCCAATTTCAGGATCAACGACTGCGCGTAGGGCTTCACGCAGCCCATCCTCAGTCTTTACCTGTTCCATAGCGTGTTCCTTAACAGTAACGGACTTGATAAGTGAGAAGCATACCATTACTGATTTTTGAAGTCAATTTTTATGATCTGCGTAATAAAAATATTGACCGTAGGAGACGGCACTGGTATACTTGCCACATGTTTAACCTCAGGGTAAGCGGAAAAGTTAACGCGCGTTAAGTTTCAAGGAGGACGCCTTCATGGGCGCAGCGCTCGAAATTCGTAACCTTCACGTCAACATCGAAGACACCCCCATTCTTCGTGGTGTTGACCTTATTGTTCGGCAAGGTGAAGTTCACGCATTGATGGGGCCAAATGGCTCTGGTAAAAGCACACTAGCAAATGTACTGATGGGCAACCCTGCCTACGAAGTTACTGCCGGTCAGATTATCTTCGATGGCAAAGACCTGCTGGAAATGGAAGCTGACGAACGCAGCCGCGCAGGCATGTTCCTCGCTTTTCAGTATCCTGTATCAATTCCCGGCGTTACACTAGCGAATTTTCTGCGACTGGCGATCAATGCCCGTATGAAAGCTGACGATCCCAATAGCAAAGGCATTTCTGTAAGCGATTTCCGCAAGCTGATGCGTGAAAAGATGGACGGCCTGCATATGGAACATAGCTTTGCAGGACGTTATCTGAATGAGGGTTTCAGCGGTGGCGAGAAGAAACGCGCCGAAATTCTGCAAATGGCGGTGCTTGAGCCGAAGATTGCTATCCTTGACGAAACCGACTCTGGCCTCGATATTGATGCGCTGCGGGTGGTTTCGGAAGGCGTGGTCAAACTGCGCGGCCCGAATCTAGGCGTGCTGGTGATTACCCACTACCAGCGTATTTTGAACTACATCAAGCCTGATTTTGTGCATGTAATGTATCAGGGACAGATTGTAGAAAATGGCGGGCCCGAACTGGCGCTGCGGCTTGAAGAAGCAGGCTACGATTGGATTCGCGAGAAGGTTGAAAGCTAACCGGCTGGGAGGCTGATAAATGGTTGATCAATTGGTTGAAAGCGACAAGCAGCTTACCACGGAGGAATCGCAGTTAAAGGGCGTACGTACCTCTTATGAGGAGAAGTACGGCTTTCGCGATCCTGAAAAGTATGCGTTCAAGAGCCAGAAGGGCTTGAATGCAGAGATTGTGCGCCAGATTAGCGAGATGAAGAACGAGCCGGAATGGATGATGGAATACCGGCTGAAGGCGTACGAAATTTTCATGGAGAAGCCGATGCCGACATGGGGCGCTGATCTCAGCGGCATCAACTTCGACGACATTTACTATTTCGTTCGCGCTACAGAGCGTCAGGGCAAGAACTGGGATGATGTGCCGGAAGACATCAAGAATACGTTTAACCGTCTAGGCATTCCCGAAGCCGAACAAAAGTACCTGCAAGGCGTGACCGCGCAGTATGAGTCGGAAGTGGTGTACCACAGTATCCGCAAAGACCTTGAGAGTAAGGGCGTGATCTTCACCGATATGGACTCGGCGCTGCGGGATTACCCTGAACTGGTTAAGGAATACTTTGGGACAGTCATTCCGTCGAGCGATAACAAGTTCGCCGCGCTGAACAGCGCAGTATGGTCGGGCGGTTCGTTCGTGTACGTACCGAAGGGCGTACACGTGGAGATGCCGCTGCAGGCATATTTCCGCATCAACACCCAGAACATGGGGCAGTTTGAACGCACGCTGATCATTGTTGAAGATGACGGCTACGTGCATTATGTAGAAGGCTGTACCGCGCCAACATACAGCGAAAACAGCCTGCACAGCGCGGTCGTGGAAATTATCATTAAAGAGGGCGGTCGCTGCCGCTATACCACGATTCAGAACTGGTCGAACAACGTATACAACCTTGTGACCAAACGTGCCATCGCCTACAAGAAAGGCACGATGGAATGGGTGGATGGAAATCTTGGCAGCAAGGTGACGATGAAGTACCCGGCGGTGATTCTGGCAGGCGAAGGCGCGCATGGTGAGGTGCTCTCAATTGCTTTTGCCGGAGCGGGACAGCATCAAGACGCAGGCGCGAAGATCACGCATCTTGCGCCGAACACCACCAGTCAGATTATCAGCAAGTCTATTAGCAAAGATGGCGGGCGTGCCAGCT
>CAZBPB010000421.1:0-3481 GCA_964493565.1 uncultured Pleurocapsa sp.
AAGGCGCGATGAGTGTGCAAACGGCCGCCGAATACTTCAGAGATTTGTTCACCAAATTCGATTGCATCGCCTTCGATCACAAAATCCAAATCGTCGTTAGCCCGTTTAAGCATCACATCACGTACCACACCGCCTACCAGATAAATACCAATTCCCTGCGCTTCGGCAAATTCGGCAATTTTCTGGATCAGTTCTACTGTCGGCGTACCCAACGCCTTTTTGAACTGTTTCAGGCTAATGTGAGAGCTAGTGTCTTCTGAGGGATGCAGATGCGCCCAATGACGAAGTAAGTCTGTACGTGTAACAATGCCAAGCAGCTTACCAGCGTTATCCACAATCGGGATCTGCCCCAATCCAGTGACAACCATTTTCTGTTCAAGTTCAGCAATGGTATCATCCGGCTTCAACGTTAAATCACCGGCAACCATCACATCACCCACCTGCAAATTGGAGAGTTCATGCTGGCCTGCCCGGTGGGCATCCCTTGCCTGCAACACCCCGACTACCCGACCTTTTTCCACCACAGGATAGCCTTCATGCCCTAGCCGTGAAATCAGCGGCGTGATTTCACGCAGCGGCGTTTTAGCTTCAAAAACCTTTGCACCGTAAGACATGAGATCCTGCACACGCAAAATGTGACGCGATTCCTGTATCTGCGTTGTCACCAATTTCCACACCTGCGCTTCTGCATCTGCCAGTTCACGCCCTCGTAAGACCGCCGCGGCTGCGCGGGGATGACCACCCCCACCAAGTTCTCTGGCAATGTCAGCAACATTGACCGCATCGTCACTTGCCCGACAGATCAGGTTCATTATCTCTGGAGATTGGATTACTAAGAAAAGTGCGGTGGGGTCAAAGGTGTCCATCAATTTGTGCGCAACGGCGCTCAATTCGCCGATTGGCTCATCAATGCGCGCAACACCCGCCATCACCGCGTAACCTTCAATATCTCGCGTTTCTAATGAACGCACAAAATATTCGTACAATGCTTGCTGCGCGGGATTGAGTGGTAAATCCAGGAAGCGGCTGATCATATCCAAATCCGCGCCCTGCTCCAGCAGATAGGCAGCCGCTTGAAGATCGCGCGGGGTAGTATTTTTGAATTGAAGAGAACCGGTATCTTCATAGATGCCTAGCGCAATTAACGTGGCATCCAGTGATGACACTCTCAACTGCGCAGCCTGTATCTGCTCAGTTAAGAGTGTTGACGCAGCACCAATGATTTCACCTTGATACTGGATTTTCGGAGAAAGCGGCTTCTTTAATGGGTGATGATCAATAATCATCACCTTTACACGCTTGTTTATACCCTTGAATGGCGGTAGTTGATGCGTGTCCGTCAGAATCACCCTTTTCAGGCGTTCATCCGGCAAATCTTCACGGTTAACAAAAGGGAGGGCAGAAGCAAAAAGCGCCAGAAATCCAGCGACGTTACGATTCAATCGCTCGGGTAAAACAGGAATCGCCTGAGGATAAAGTTTATGCGCTGCAAGCATTGAGCCGATAGCATCAAAATCAGCATTCTCGTGGCTCAGAATGATTTCCAACGTCTTATCCTTTTAGGTCAAATCCCTAAGCATTATACCCATCACTCACGGATCATTTGCTATGATCGGCAGCCCATTGCCGCCAATCTCAATCTCTAGGCTAGGGCTGGCAGCGTAATAGAGTGGTAGTGTAAAGCCGTTAATGACATTCGCTTCACCATACTCATTGACAGCGGCATTGCGTTGGGTATCGTCAAAAAGAACCTGAATTTGTGCTGGTCGAGCTGATTCTTGTACCGCTTCAACGCGTACAATCGAAAGGTCTTGAACAAGCGAAGGGATTATGTGACTCACGCTGATTCGAACGCCATCAGGGTAACCAGCGTTAGCTAACGTTTCCCGTATATTGTGCTGTAGTTCAACCAACTGTGCCCCTTCCCTTTGCCCGGAAGCCACCATACGCAAATACGCAATCAATACCGTCATGAACTCGGGAGAATCCAGCACCAGGCCGGTTGGATTGAGCGCAACTCCGAATAAAACGTGCGCTGGTAAAGGTTGTCCGCCATCAAACGGCTGTGAACTCAAAACTATTTCCAGAGGATCACCCGTCAACTGCGGTGCCGGCAAAACTCGAACCATTGGCGCTTCAATGGAATTTGCAAAGGCCGCAGTCACAACTTCGGCTGTGAGCGGATCAACCACGTACTGCACAATATTGTCTGCTTGAACGGGGGTTGGTGTATGTTCGTTCTGTAGCAAGGGCGTAAGTGTTGGAGCGGCTACTGGCAAGGGAGTAGGTTCGGGGCCACAAGCCGCCGCAGTGAACAAAATGGCAGCGAAACCCATGAATATTAGGCGACGGGCATCCACGGCCCAACCACAGCACGTTGCGTCATACTAAAAGCGGTCGCAGCGTTGAAAAAACACAGTGCCGCAAAAGCGAGGGCGGCATTTCTATCATCCCGTCCTCGCAACATAGTGAACAAACCGGGCAAAATTACAACCAGCCAGCCCATATATAGGAAGTACGTGACCATGCGCGGTGGTTGCAACCCCATTAGCGTCATAATAATGCCGATAAAGAGGGTGATTCCGGAAAGAATTGCAAATGTGGCGACTGCACCCCAAAAGTTCCCGGAGATCGATTGGTTGCGCGCCGCCATAACCGCTGCCCAGATGCCAAGCACCAATGAATACAAGATGCCCGCATTGAACAAGATCTGATGTATAGAATTTAGGGCCATTGATTATCCAGAGGGTCAGTCAGTTAAGCTACAGTGACCTGCTGGAATAATGTTACCGCGAACCATGCGCAAATTGTGAGGTTGAGTATGACCAGTACCTGCATTTGCATCCCGCCGGTAGCATCTACAGCTTTGCCACCACGCATATCCGTTTTCGAGCGGAAAAGCATGCTCACCGGAATTGCCAGTACCAAAACCAGCCCCAACCATGTCGGGAATATGCCTTGAAAGATAGCGACCAACAAGCATGCCAATGCAAGCGCAATACACAGGTACATCGCCCATCTGGTATTACGTTCGCCCAACATTATTGCCGTGTTGTGAAGGCCCGCAGCTTTATCCATATCGTAATCACGAAGCTGGTTGTACAGCTGTCCATACACAGACACCAGGGTTGCGCCAAGGGCTACAAACCACACGACGCCCGGCGCGGTGCCGTACAGGAAGAAACCTGCTAGCAACAGTAATCCGCTGAGCATTAACGAATGCGAAAGGATGTCCGTTACCGGCCATGCTTTTAGTCGAACGGGGCGCCATGAATACAAATGGGATAGTAATAGCGTAGCGACACCAATGCCGAAGACCATCCAACCGCCCAACGCATACATAATCAGCGTCAAAACAGCCACCAACCGGCAAGCTGCATAACCGAAACGAATGCCAATTCGTCCGCTGGTAATCGGGTTGCGCGCCGCGCGATCAGGATCGCGAGCATCGTCTGGCGCATCTTCAATATCGTTGATCATG
>CAZBPB010000422.1:0-1346 GCA_964493565.1 uncultured Pleurocapsa sp.
TGCTTTCACGGTATCCGCGATACCGGTCATTCCAGCCAACTGACCATCCACAATTGTCAGTACGACAGTACGCGCCTGTGCCTGAAGACCTTCAATCTCTGTCGCTGTTGAGCCAAGATAGTGTTCTTGCTCCCGGATGAAACGCGGGCTGCCCACGAGGACAGTTCTTCCGTTCACCAGCGCACGAATACCCCGCCCAGATTCAGCTTCAAATGATTGGGGTTGCGTTCGCTACCGCGTTCCGCCGCCGCTGTCAGAGTCAGGAGTTCAGTTGCGTCAAATCCATTCAGCGGAATGATATCCGTCACAGTCGGCTCGCCGCGTGTGATCGTACCCGTCTTGTCAAGCACAACGACCTGAATGCGTTTAGCGTTCTCCAATGCCTCGCTGTTTTTGAACAGTACGCCCATCTCTGCGCCGTGCCCGGTACCCACCATAATGGCGGTCGGCGTTGCCAGTCCCAGCGCGCATGGGCAGGCGATAACCAGCACTGCGACCATATGCACCATAGCAGGCACAAAACCCACTTGACCAATCCATAGCCATCCGAAGAAAGTCAAGGCAGCCAGTACCAACACAATAGGGACGAACACGCTGGAAACCGTATCCGCAATCCGCTGAATTGGAGCTTTTGATCCCTGAGCCTGTTCGACTAAGCGAACAATCTGCGCCAAAGCGGTCTGTGCCCCCACCTTTTGCGCCTCGATAACGAGTCGTCCCTGTTTGTTGACTGTCGCACCAATGACTTCGCTACCGGTTTCTTTATTCACCGGAAGGCTTTCGCCCGTCAGCATCGATTCATCGACGGACGAGCGTCCCTCAAGCACGATGCCGTCAACAGGAATCCGTTCACCGGGGCGAACCAACAGGGTATCACCGATCATCAGGTCATCTACTGGCACTTCAACCTCCTGCCCATCTCGCAGCAGGGTTGCGGTTTTTGGCGCAAGTCCCATTAATTTCTTAATGGCTTCACTAGTGCGCCCTTTAGCGCGTGCTTCGAGCAGTTTGCCGAGCGTGATAAGTGTCAGGATGACTGCTGCTGTTTCGAAGTAAACATGCCCCCCCACTGCATCCGAAATCCCCAACACAATCCCAATCAACACGATGACACTATAAGCGAAGGCTGCCAGCGACCCCATTGCAATCAGGGTATCCATGTTTGCCGATCCATTGCGAGCTGCTTTATAGGCACCTACGAGGTACTGTCGCCCGACAATGATCTGCACCGGAGTTGCCAATAGTCCGAAGATGAAGGGCCAGCCTGACCATAGCAACCAGTTCAGTGCCGGGTTAGGTCCCTCCATTGCACCTGTCAGAATATGGGCGCTCATACTGGAACCGAC
>CAZBPB010000422.1:1398-3480 GCA_964493565.1 uncultured Pleurocapsa sp.
GCCCCATGCTCAGGACGAACAGCGGGATGGTAAAGATAGAACCAATCAACACCATGCGTCGCTGACGGTCAATCTCCGCCTGACGCGCTACCCGCTCCGCATCTTCTGGAGCTTCTGCGTTCGCCAGAGTAAGCACTCCGTATCCAGCCGCCTCCACTGCCTTGACCAGATCATCCCGACGCACCACACCTGGAATATAATTTACGGTCGCTTTCTCCGTTGCCAGATTGACATTGACTGACAAAATACCCGGCTGTTTCTGAATCGCACGCTCGACATTGCGCACGCAGCTCGCGCAGGTCATGCCAGTAATGGGCAACTCCATCGAACCCGTTGCCACACCATATCCGGCATCTTGTACGCGCTGAATGAGATGATTAACTGTAAGCTGGGCTGGATCAAAGCTGACGCTGGCTCGCTCGGTTGCCAGATTGACCGACGCTTCTTCCACACCCTCAGTTTTCTTTAAGGCGCGTTCCACATTGCGAACGCATCCTGCACACGTCATACCAGTAATAGGGAGTTCTAGTTTGATTTCTTGTGACACGGAATGACTCCTGAATCCGTAAATGATCAGTATCATCGTAACGTGTCAAGGAAGGTCTGGGATGCGCCAAATAGCGCGTTCTCTGACCTGCGAAGACAAATTTTGATAGATGGAATGCCCCTATTGCTCGTTTTCAATTAGACCAAATGCATCCCGAATGGCTGCTCGTTGCAAGCGGTGAAAGGTATGGGCCAGTTTTTCGGCTGTATAGGGCTGACGCTTCTCTAGCCACCACTGTACCAGCGCGATCTGTGCGCCTGCCAGATAGGTCGCCAGCAGTTCAAACGAGGTAGCATCTTCCAACTCGGCAAAGGCGGCACGTAGGTTGGCTTCGATTTCCTGGGTGCTCTGGTCGCGGATACGTCGCAAAAGCAGTGCTCCATCTTTGCCCTGGAAGATCGGACTCAAGCGTGCCCTTGCCTCATTGAGATGCTGGTACGCCGAAATCAGCCGGGATGGTGTTTCAGGCGAGGTGCGGGAAAATCTGAGCAGATTTGAGCTCGCTGACAATGGCCTCGTGGCAACTCATAAACAGGTCATCTTTGCTGCCGTAGTGGACATAGAAGGTGGTGCGAGCAACATTGGCGCGATCTACGATTTCCTGGATTGTAATCGCATTGTAGTCACGTTTATCAATGAGGTCGATCAGTGCCTTCTGTAACAATTCCTGCGTGCGCTTTACCCGTCGATCCGGCTTCGTCATAAAACATCCTCTGTCATAAGTGTCTTCGCTTGTGGGAAATCCGTAAATGACGAAATATTGAACAAACTCTCCATCCTGTTCAAAAACTAACAAACTCCTTGTTTTGATATTTGAGGGACGTCTCTGAAATGTTGTAGCCTGACATTGAGTCTCTTAAATTATGGTAGGAGAAATCACTGTGACACAAATACATGATGAATACGACCTCCAATCACCCCCTCGTATACCACGATGGGTCAAGCTATTTGGAATTATCGCGCTTGTCCTGGTACTGCTCGTTGGAGCCATACTGCTGTCTGGCGGAGAACACGGGCCGGGTCGCCATATGCCAGCAACTAACACGACGGAAGTCCATGCACCACCTGTTGACCATCAGGGGCAGCGCCCGTAATGATGAGTCGCGGTTTACGCAAATTTGCCCTGACCCTACACATCACCTGCTCAGTGGGCTGGATTGGTGCGGTAATAGCTTTTCTGGCACTCGTCATCGCGGCGATGAGCCGTGAGGATGTCCAGATTCTGCGTGCAGTCTGGATCGCGCTGGACTTACTCGGTTTCCTTGCCATCATTCCGCTGGCAATTGTCTCACTGTTAAGCGGGCTAGTGATGTCATTAGGAACAAAATGGGGTTTGTTCCAGCACTACTGGGTGCTGTTCTCATTTGCCTCAACAGTTCTTGCCATTTTTGTCTTGCTGGGAAACATGCAATCCGTGAGATTTCTGGCAGGGACAGTCACTAACATGGATAACTCCAGTATCGATATGCTGCGAGCAGGTTTGCAAAGCGAACTGCTTCACGCGGGTATCGGACTAGTGGTGCTGGTGGTTATCC
>CAZBPB010000423.1:0-331 GCA_964493565.1 uncultured Pleurocapsa sp.
ACGGTAGGCGCAAAACCCGCCCTGACATGGCCCCATTCCCAGCCGTAAATCGCGGCGTAGGTCGTTTAGCGTGACGATATCGTTTTCGCCGCGTGCGCCAGCTTCAAGAGCCTCGATGATCTGCCTGTCGGTCACGATTTCACATTCGCAAATGAGCGCGCCGGGGTTTTGCCCGTGCTCCAGCGCATTCAGGCGATTCTTCAAATGGTGTAAATGTGCTTTTTCAGGCGAGGGTAAGACGGTTACAGCGGTGGCACAGGGCGAGGAAATGTTTAGTTTTGCGCAGGCAAGGTCAGCCGCGCGCTCCGCCATCAGCCGGTAGGTGGTCAGT
>CAZBPB010000423.1:341-3474 GCA_964493565.1 uncultured Pleurocapsa sp.
ACGCCGGCATGATCCAGCACCGAGAAGGTACGCTTCGCTCCGCGCCCTTCAGCGCTTACGCCCGGATCGTATAACGGGCGCACACCGCCCCAACTACGTAAAATGCGCGCCCGGCTGATGCCCGGCGTCATGGCTTCGGCTTCTTCAAGGATGCGCCGCACTTCCCACGACTCTACCTGTGTATCGCCGGGATCGTCAGTAGTGACTGATGTCGTTCCGATCACGCTGACCGTCCCCACAGGCACAAAGATATCGCCGTCACCGGGTTTACGTAGTTTATTGATCACGGTGTTCACCCAGCGAATGTTATAGGCCAGCATCGCGCCCCGGCTTAGCTTCATGCCGATGGATGCGCCGCCTAATTTCCCGATCTCTGCTGCCCATGCGCCGGCAGCGTTGATCACCAGCCCACATTCCACTTCCACTGTTTCGCCATTACGCAGATTGGTGAGCTGCGCGCCGGTGATGCGGTTTCCCTCGCGGCGCAGCGAGTCTACGCGGTGGTAGGTCAAAAACGTGGCATTGCCGGTACTTTCAGCGCCGCTTTGCAGCAAATGCAGCAAATCCCAACTATCAATGGAGCCATCGGGGACGCTGTACACTGCGCGGAGGGCAGGGTTAAGCGCAGGTTCGCGGCGGCGCGCTTCAGCAATTGAAACTGGCGACGTTTCAATGCCCGCAGTTTTGCAGCCCTGTAACCACAAATCAACATAGCTTTCGTCGTCACCGGGGCAGAGTACGAAATAGCCGCCGGTATCTTCTACGGCTTCTGGCACGACGCGGCGCAAAATCAAGTTTTCGTCAATACATTCTTGCGCGCTTTCGGGGTCGCGAACGACATAGCGCCCGCCGCTGTGCAGTAGGCCGTGAAAACGCCCGCTGGTTCCGGTGGCTAAATCGCCCATCTCGGCAAGCGCCACACGCACGCCGCGCAGGGCTAAGTCCCAGACAATGCCGCCGCCGGTTGCGCCGCCGCCAATGACGAGTACATCGGTTTGCAATGCCATTCTTTATGCCTGTACCTGCTTCACTGCGTGCTGCCAGCCGGCATACAACGCTTCGCGCTGATCGCCGCTCATGCCGGGTTCAAAATCACGCTCTACTTTCCACTGTTTGGCTAGCCCGTCAATCGTTTGAACGAAGCCAGTAGCCAGCCCCGCCAGATACGCTGCCCCCAGAGCGGTTGTCTCGGTGATCACCGGACGCTGCACCGGAACGCCAAGAATATCGGCCTGAAACTGCATCAGGAAGTTGTTGCGTACCGCGCCGCCATCCACACGCAGCGCGTTCAGCGAAATGCCGGAATCAGCATGCATGGCTTCCACCACGTCGCGAGTTTGATAGGCGATACTTTCCAGCGTTGCGCGCACAATGTGCGCCCTTTCGCTGCCGCGCGTTAGCCCGACGATAGCGCCGCGCGCCTCTGGATTCCAGTAGGGTGCGCCCAAACCTACGAATGCTGGCACCATATATACGCCGCCAGTATCCGTTATCGAGGTGGCTAATGACTCGGTTTCAGCGGAATCGTCTATCAAATTAACGCCTTCGCGTAGCCACTGTATGGCAGCACCGGCGATGAACACGCTGCCTTCCAGCGCATATTGCACAGGTTGAGCGCCAAGCTGCCACGCGATAGTAGTGAGCAGTCGGTTCTTGCTGGTGATGGCTTCGCCGCCAGTATTCATAAGCAGGAAACAGCCTGTGCCGTAGGTGTTTTTCGCCATGCCAGCATTCACGCACACCTGCCCGAAGGCAGCCGCTTGCTGATCGCCAGCTATGCCGCCGATGGGTATCGCGCCGCCAAAAAGGGTGGTTTCACCAAAAATGCTGCTGCTGGGAAAAACTTCTGGCAGCAGCGAATGGGGGATGTTGAAGCGCGCCAGAATTTCGTCATCCCATTCGCGCTTATGGATGTTGAACAGCAGCGTACGGCTGGCATTGCTCACGTCAGTGGCGTGAACACGCCCTTGTGTCAACCGCCACAGCAAGAAGGTGTCAATCGTACCGAAAGCTAGTTCACCGCGTTCTGCGCGTTCGCGAACGCCGGGAACATTCTCCAGCAGCCACATCACTTTGGTGCCGCTGAAATACGGGTCGGTGACCAGACCGGTTTTTTTCTGCAATACCTGATCGTAACCCTCAGCCTTCAACTGTTCGCAAATCGCTGCCGTGCGGCGGCACTGCCAGACAATGGCGTTATAAACTGGCTCGCCTGTTTGCCTGTCCCAGATCACCGTAGTTTCGCGCTGGTTGGTGATCCCGATTGCCGCGATCTGACGTGCAGCATCGTTTTCATCAATCACCTGTCTGGTAGTTTGTAACTGTGATTCCCAGATGTCCTCCGGGTTGTGTTCTACCCAGCCGGGGCGCGGGAATATCTGCCGGAACGGCTGCTGGGCAATACCCGTAATGCCACCAGCGTGGTCGAAGAGAATTGCCCGTGAAGAAGTCGTACCCTGATCTAAAGCGAGAATGTATTGCCCCATACCGCCCTCAAAGCATCTATGAAAGTCAATTTTTCTGAGTATAACAAGCGAAATCTTCTCATGCTGAAAGTAGGGGTGTGTATTGCCGGTAAAAATGTAATTCATGTCGTGTATTAAAAATATACAATCGGTGTTGTTTCAATTTTTAATCTATGTTAAAATATGTACATATCAGGATATAACCCGGTGTTTTAGGTGGTTATACAATGGCTATAAGTCAATCCATCAACGCGAAATCAGCCCCCGCGCGCGAACCTTTCTGGATTGAGCGCAAACAGTGGCTTGCGCCGCGTCTGGTCGTAGTAACGCTGGTTGCTTTGATTCTGAGCAGCGTTGGCGAACGCTGGCTAAACCTTTCTGAAACGCTAATTCTGCTGCTCAATATCACAGCCTATGCGGCGGGTGGTTTTTACGGGGCAATCGGCGCGTGGGAGCACCTGAAGCAGCGCAAAGTTGATATTGACCTGCTGATGATACTGGCGGCGCTGGGCGCAGCGGTTATCGGTCAGTGGATAGAAGGCGCGCTGCTGTTGTTCCTATTCTCTCTGAGCAATGTGCTGCAAGACTTTGCGCTAAACCGCAGTCGAACGGCCATTTCCGGCCTGATGAAGCTGTACCCGGCAGAGGCCCGGGTAGTGCGTAATGGC
>CAZBPB010000424.1:0-1185 GCA_964493565.1 uncultured Pleurocapsa sp.
CCGATGACGATGATCACCAGCGGCGGACTTGGCACGATGGGCTTTGGCCTGCCGGCGGCAATCGGCGCGAAGATGGGCAAGCCAGAGGAGGAAGTTTGGGCGATTGTGGGCGATGGCGGCTTCCAAATGACGCTATGCGAACTCGCAACTGCCAAGCAGGAAAATGTGGCGGTGAGAATTGCGATCATCAACAACAATTTTCTGGGCATGGTGCGGCAGTGGCAGGAGTTCTTCTATGAAGAACGCTACTACGCGACGCCGATGTTCAACCCTGACTTTGTGAAACTGGCTGAAGCATACGGCATTCCGGCGATGCGGGTGACAGATCGCTCGCAAATTGAAGACTCGGTGGAATTTGCGCGCAGACAGAACGGGCCGGTGCTAATTGAGTATATGGTTCAGAAAGAAGAAATCGTATACCCGATGGTGCCAGCAGGCGCTGACCTAGATAATATGATCCGCCGCCCGAAACCCGGCGAAGTGGAGGTGAAATAATGGGCGATCAAGCTGAGAAGCGTAAGCATATACTGGTGGCGCTGGTTGAAAATAAACCGGGCGTTCTGAACCGAGTTGCAAGCCTATTCAGGCGGCGCAATTTCAACATGGACAGCCTCACGGTTGGGCGCACGCACCGTTCGTATATTTCACGCATGACGATTGTGGTGGATGGCAGCCGGATAGACGGACGCAGAATTGCCGCGAACCTGTTCAAGCTGATCAATGTGATAGACGTAGCGGTGGTTTCTGAAGAACCGCACGTGAGCCGTGACCTTGCGTTGATCAAGGTGCGCGCCAACGATGCTGACTCGCGCAACAAGCTGACACAAATTTGCGATCAATATCCGGTACATATCGTGGACATCGGGCCTGAAGTGGCGATTGTGGAGATTGCCGCACAGGAAGATCTGGTTGAGATGTTGATCAAGGAACTGGAGCCGCTGGGTATTGTGGAAATGGTGCGAACCGGCGTGGTGGCGATGGGGCGCGGGGTGCGTATTCTTGACTCGCAATATGAGCCGGCGATCCCTGTGACCAGAGGCGGCAACGGAAATGGAAACGCGCCGTATCAGGTGTACGGGGTGTAGGGAGAACCTCACCCTTCACACCCTCAAGGCGAGGGGCAAGAAACCTCACCCCCAACCCCTCTCCGTACACGGAGAGGGGAGGAAAGATGGGGATGGGGGA
>CAZBPB010000424.1:1195-3466 GCA_964493565.1 uncultured Pleurocapsa sp.
GATTTGACGGTAGGTTGAATGAAAGCGGACGCCCCATGGGGCGTCCCTACACAAGTATTGTATTTCAAGCTTAGGGATACGGGGGCGATGGGCCTCCGACTACGAGGGAGAAGGATGTTTCATGGCTACACTTTTTTACGACAAGGATGCTGATCTTTCGCTGCTGAATGGCAAGACGATTGCTGTGATCGGGTATGGCAGCCAAGGGCATGCACACGCGCTCAATGCAACCGACAGTGGGGCAAAGGTGATCATTGGGCTGCACGCAGGGAGCAAGAGCGCCGCCAAAGCTGAGGCCGATGGCTTGAAGGTGTATTCAGTGGGCGAGGCGGTGAAGCAGGCTGATATTGTGATGGTGTTGATTCCAGACACCAAGCAGGCGCAGGTTTATCACGATGAGATTGCGCCGAACTTAAAGGCAGGCGCGATGCTGATGTTTGCTCACGGCTTCAATATTCATTTCAAGGCGATTGAGCCGCCGGCGAATATTGACGTGACGATGGTTGCGCCGAAAGCGCCGGGACACCGGGTACGCGAGGTGTTCAAGGAAGGCGCGGGCACGCCGGGGCTGCTGGCGGTCTATCAGGATGCGACGGGCAACGCGAAGGCGCTGGCGATGGCCTATGCGCGCGCGATTGGCTGCACTCGCGCAGGCGTAATTGAGACAACGTTCAAGGAAGAGACGGAAACTGACCTGTTCGGCGAACAGGCGGTGCTTTGCGGCGGCGTGACCGCGCTAGTGCGCTCGGCATTTGAAACGCTGGTGAAGGCGGGATACCAGCCGGAAGTGGCCTATTTTGAATGCATGCACGAACTGAAGCTGATCGTTGACCTGATGTATGAGGGCGGCCTGAGCTACATGTGGTACAGCGTGAGCGATACGGCGGAATATGGCGGCTACCTTGTGGGCGATCATATTGAGGCAGACGTGAAAGAATACTTCGCAGAAGTGATCCATAACATTCAGGATGGATCGTTTGCGCGTGAATGGATCGCAGAAAATCAGGCGGGGCTGCCGGAGTTCAAGGCGCGGCGCAAACGTGAACATGACCTGCTGATTGAGGAAGTGGGCGGCAATCTGCGCCCGATGATGTCGTTCCTGAATGCGAAGAGCATTAAGCAGGAGTCTTAGAGGAACCTCACCCCTGAACTGGCTTGAAAAGGAACTTCACCCCCGACCCCTCTCCGTACACGGAGAGGGGGAACGATGGGAGGAGGAATTAGGCGGTAGGATGTTAGGTTTTTAGGGAATAGATGATGCAGGTGCGGCGATATTCGGATCCGGTTGAGTTTTATGAGCGCGTTAAGCCATTTTTGCTGGCGCGTGAGGCCGAACACTGTCTGCTGCTGGGTTTGAGCAAACGACTGGCAGAGCAGGGCTATGACGAACCACCGTATGAGGCTGCGGTTGAGGCAGATGGTGAGGTGATCGCGGTGTGTGTACGCACACCACCGATGAACGTGATCCTTTCCGAAATGAGCGATCCTTCTTATGCGGCGCTGTTTGCGCAAGATCTGAAGCTGATATGGGACACGCTGCCGGGGATGCTGGCACCGCCAGATGCTGCCAGAGCGTTTCACGAACACTGGTTTGAACTTACGGGTGCCATCCCCGAACTGGCATATCGTGAGACGATTTACCGACTGGATAAACTAGCATTTCTCCCGGTGGTTGAGGGCGAGATGACGCGGGCGACTGAAAGGGACTTTCAACTGCTGGTGGATTGGATAAACGCGTTTCAGGTTGAGTCGTTGGGAAATACGACAACGCCAGATGCTGCGGTGATTGTGCGGCGGCAATTGAGCGCGGATCACAGCAAAGGCGGGTTGTTTTTGTGGATGGTGGATGACACCCCGGTTGCGCTGGGCGGTTACACTGGCCCGACGCCGCATGGGATAAGGGTTGGCCCGATTTACACCTCGCCGGAGTATCGCGGCAATGGTTACGGAATGGCGATTTCGGCGGCGATTAGCCAGCATTTGCTAGACAGCGGCAGACAGTTCGTGTTTTTGTATGCGGATACTGACTATGCGCCTTCAAACCATGTCTATCGGAAGATTGGCTATCAACCGGTGACTGAAGCGTATCAGTATAACTTCCGCGCAGGCGGATGACGGAGCAGACCGATGGACGACGATCCCGGTATTGTAGGAAGGGGGTGATCCTGTGGCTGAAGATGGTCTTGCTGACCTTACGCGATTTGACAAAGACTCTTTAGACTTGAAAGGACATCCCTACAATGAACAGCAACGGTATTTCTGCGATTGATG
>CAZBPB010000425.1:0-3415 GCA_964493565.1 uncultured Pleurocapsa sp.
TTAACTGCAGCACTTGTACCATCGGCACCAGTTGGACCTTGAGATCCTGTGTCACCTTTGTCACCTTTTCCACCAGTTGGACCAGTTGGACCAGTTGCACCGGCAACACCTCCTGGACCTGTCGGACCTGTAGGACCTGTGAATCCAGTAGCACCAGTTGCTCCTTGAGCTCCAGTGGCACCTTGAGAACCTGTTGGACCAGTAAATCCAGTAGCTCCTTGTGTACCGGTTGGACCAGTAGAACCAGTCGCTCCTTGAGCACCAGTAGAGCCAGTAGCTCCCTGAGAACCAGTAGCACCTGCTGAACCTGTGGGACCAGTCGGACCTGTTGGACCTTTAATATTAGCAACAACAACCCATGTTCCTCCGATCTTATTATAAACATTTCCAGTAACATCATCTAAATAATAATCTCCATTATTACCAAGTCCAGGATCCGGGGCACCTGAACCATCGAACCAGACAGTTCCTTTTGGACCAGTTGGGCCAGTTGGACCAGTTGGACCAGTTGCACCAGTTGGCCCTTTAATATTAGCAACAATTACCCAGGAACCTCCAATCTTATTACCAAGTCCAGGATCAGGTACACCTGTGCCATCAAACCAAACAGTTCCTTTAGGACCAGTTGGACCAGTTGGGCCTGTAAAGCCTTGTGCTCCTTGATCACCTTTGGGACCAGTTGGACCAGTTGCTCCTTGATCTCCCTGATTACCTTTCTGTCCGGTTGGACCTGTTGGACCAACATCACCTTGATTTCCTTTCATACCAGTTCGACCAGTTGGGCCGATATCACCCTGGTTTCCTTTAGGACCAGTTGGGCCGGTTGGGCCAATATCTCCTTGATCTCCTTTAGGACCAGTTGGACCAGTTGGGCCTTGATTACCTTGATCTCCTTTAGGACCAGTAGGACCAGTTGAACCTTGATCACCCTTATCTCCTTTTGGACCAGTTGGACCAGTTGAACCTTGATCACCTTGATTTCCTTTCATACCAGTTGGACCAGTTGGACCTGTAAATCCTTGAGCTCCTTGATTACCTCTAGGACCAGTTGGACCAGTAGGACCCTGTGCACCGAACGGACCAGTAGGACCGGTAGGACCAGTTGGACCAGAATCTCCTTTGCTTCCAGTCACAGCAAAACAAACATCAATGTGTTCTCCATTTGTGAAAATACTTCCGGAACCACCAGAAATAAATTGAACATCTAAATCGAAATAAGTTCCATTATCAGTTCCTGAAGCAATGGAATACGTAACATAATTAGTATCATCAGAAGCTTGTGACAATTTAACGAATCCAAGAATAGTGCTAGGATTTGGATTATTAATAATAGATTTAATAAAAGCACTTGCATCTTCTCCATCAGCATCGATATAATTAATATATAAATTGCTTGCAAGATTAACGCTTAAACTATCAAGTTTAAATTCACCAGCTGGTGGAACATGATTTACAATATCGTTGTTGTAAATATAATCAAAGCAATCAGCAGACATTTGACCATCTTGTCCTTTTGGACCAGTTGGGCCAGTTGGGCCAGTTGCACCTTTAGCTCCCTGTTGACCTTGAGCACCAGTTGGACCAGTTGGACCCTGGTTACCCTGGTTACCTTGTGCCCCTGTTGGACCAGTTGGACCAATATCACCTTGATCTCCTTTAGGACCAGTTGAACCAGTTGCTCCTTGATTTCCCTGATCTCCTTTAGGACCAGTTGGACCGGTTGAACCTACATTACCTTGATTACCTTGTGGACCCGTTGGACCTGTTGGACCTTGAATACCTTGATTTCCCTGGGGACCGGTTGGACCAGTTTGTCCTTCATCTCCCTGGTCTCCTTTAGGACCAGTTGGACCAGTTGGGCCTTTAACTCCTTGATCGCCTTTATCTCCTTTAGGACCAGTTGGGCCTTGATCTCCTTGTTGTCCTTTAGGACCTGTTGGACCAGTTGATCCTTTCTCTCCTTGATCACCTTGAGGACCAGTTGTACCAGTGGGACCAGTTGCGCCTTGATCTCCTTGATCTCCTTTAGGACCAGTTGGACCTTGTGGACCTTGATCTCCCTGTTCTCCTTTCTTACCAGTTGGACCAGTTGGACCAGTTGCACCACGATCTCCTTCTTGACCTTTCTTACCAGTTGGACCAGTTGGACCAGTTGGACCTCTTTCACCATCTTCTCCTTTTCTTCCAGTTGGACCGGTAGCACCAGTTGGACCTTGTTCTCCTTGTTCTCCTTTATGTCCTTTAGGACCTGTTGGGCCAGTTGGACCTTGATCTCCGTGTTCTCCTTTTTCTCCTTTGTCTCCTTTCGGACCGGTGGGACCACGAGGACCTTCTTCTCCTTTGCATCCTCGATCTCCTTTTTCACCTTTATCTCCTTTTGGTCCAGTTGGACCTACGCATCCTCTTTCTCCTTTTTCACCTTTTTCTCCCTTATCTCCCTGGGCTCCTTTATCACCTTTGCAACCCTTATCTCCTTTTTCACCAGTAGGACCAGTTGGACCTTGTTTGCATTTCTTGTCACAAGAATTATTGCAAGAATTATTGCAAGAATTATCACATGAATTGTCACATGAATTGTCACATGAATTGCGATGATATGATGAATCACTGCTTTCAGAATCAGAGCTTGATGAATCAGAGCTTGACGAGCTAGAGCTTGATGAGCTAGAGCTAGAGCTAGAGCTAGAGTTAGAGTGATTATCACATCTTCCAATTATCCAACCTCTATTAGTATATTTATAAACGTTGCCAGTGTTATTGTCACGAATGCAACCTTCAAATTTGAATTCTTTTACTTCATGACTATGTTTCTTAACGCGCCATATTTTGTTTGATCGAGTGTCGAAAAATAAATAAGTATGTTCTAAATGTACTCTGGACCATCCATTACTCCATTCAAATAAATCACCAGATTTAATTGCTAGACATTTCTGTCCTGGGAATGAGCCAGTGTGTTTACTTTTGTCGCACGAGTCTGGAATTGTTATACCGTAAAATTGTATAACAACATTTTTGACATCATTGCAATCGCAAACTGAATCGTTTGATTTTTTGGTCATTTATATAATATTTATATAGGATATAAAATAAATTCTGGAAGATAAATAAAAAAAATTTATATATCAGTTCGCTTGCGTTTTTGAGCCAATAAGTTTCCAAGGATAACCATTTTTGAGCTTAATTCCTTGAATGCTTCTTCA
Source organism: uncultured Pleurocapsa sp. (assembly GCA_964493565.1). GTDB lineage: Bacteria > Chloroflexota > Anaerolineae > Aggregatilineales > Phototrophicaceae > Flexifilum. The sequence goes on from CAZBPB010000425.1 coordinate 3,201, forward strand.
ATTTGTTCTAAACTCTGATTTTGTTCGAGTGATGATGATTTTTCTGTAAAATCATTCTCAGATAATGAATTATTAGCACTACTGCTATCATCGTTTGCGTCTATAATAACAGTACCTGTTCTTGTCATTTGATTTGGTTTTTGTGTTGGTTTTTGTGTTGGTTTTTGTGTTGGTTTTTGTGTTGGTGATTCAATTGGTACTGATCCAAAAAAAGC
>CAZBPB010000426.1:0-1810 GCA_964493565.1 uncultured Pleurocapsa sp.
TACCTTTTGGAAACAGGTTAGCCCGATGCAAGAAGCTGAACAGCGATACACGTGGCGGCAGTGGTCGTTTGGCGGCAGCCGAAAGCGCCCGGCAAACGAAGAAACTCAGCAGACGTATGGATTCGACTCGTGGGAGGAGTTTGAGCGCTATTACGGTGATGTAGGCTCTGGAACTGACTATCGCCACTATCGCAATCAAACCCGCGATGAACGTAAACCACCACATCGCATACAGTCATTGATGGTGCGTCACTATAACCTGCTAGGGTTGACCAGGGAAGCAACGCTGAACGACGCTAAAGTAGCGTATCGAAAGCTGGCTCGCGAAAATCATCCTGACATGCATCCGGCAGAAAAGGATAAATACACGCTGCGAATGGCTCAAATAAACGCTGCATTCGAGGCCGTTCGCAAAACCCTTGAAACTGACTAGCGGGGGCGCTTTTCTGGCGGCAAGTTCTTAAAGAGTAGGTTTTGGCTGTCTCGTTCAGAGACAATCGGGTCTGTGCTGCTCCAATTAACTGCAAGCTCAGAGTCGTTCCACGCGACGCCATTCTCATCCGCGCCGTCATAGTAGTTATTGACCAGATAGGTGAGGGTGGCGTCAGTTAGGGATAGAAAGCCATGCGCCACACCGACAGGTATGAACAATCCGAGGCGATTTTCTTCGCTCAGTTCCAGCGTGGCTGTACTCATAAATGTTGGCGATGATGACCTTAAATCAGCAAGTCCAACCTGTATTTTGCCGCGAATCACGAACCAATAGTCAATCTGGTGGAAGTGATAATGCAATCCACGCAGCACCCCTGCCTGGCTGATCGAGCAGTTGGATTGAATCTTCTCCCATTTCACCCACGGAAACCACTCATTGCGAAATGATTCCATAAAGGCACCGCGTGGGTCTGCAAAGGCGCGAATATTTGCTACGAACACACCTGAAATAGATTCATGTTCATGGATGTGTGTGAAGAGAGAACTCATGAATTGCTCCGGTGTTGAAAAGACAGCAGAATAGTGCCAATAATACCGGAGTGCGAGGTAAAATTTCCACACACGTAGACAGTTGCGTTTTTTGACGTTTGCTCGCCTTATAAACGGCTTGGAAAGGATAGTTTCGCAAATGGGTAATTTAGGTGTGCAGCTTTATTCCGCTCGCGAGGAATTAGCTGTGGATTATGCAGGTACCATAGAGCGGCTCGCAGCAGCAGGCTATGATGGTGTTGAAACCGCAAATATGTATGGCGAAAGTGTAGAAAGCGCAGTTCAGCTTTTTCAACGGTTGGGATTGACCGTACCTTCTATGCACGCGCCAATTTTGCAGCCAGAAGGACGTTCTGAACTACTTGGTATCGCTCAGGCGCTAGGGGTGAAGTACATTGTATGCCCGTTTATCCCGCCGGATGAATTTGCTTCCTTGGCGCAGGTTGAAAGCCACTGCGATGCTTTAAATGATGCTAACGCGGAAGTGCGGTCTGCTGGTTTTACACTTCTGTATCACAATCATTGGTGGGAGTATGAAAATCATGACTACGGCGTTCCGCTAGAAATCATGTTGAATTTGCTCGATCCTACCATTGGTATTGAGCTGGATATTTACTGGGCAAAGGTTGGTGGTGCAGATCCAGTTACTGCGCTCAACGCGCTTGGCTCGCGCCTAAAACTGTTGCACGCAAAAGATGGCCCGGCAACGAAAGACGACCCGATGCTGGCATTGGGCGAGGGTGTGATGGGTTATCCGTCGCTGCTTCCACACGCCGCAGCTTCTGACTGGGTGATTGTTGAACTGGATCGCTGCGCTACTGATATGGTA
>CAZBPB010000426.1:1820-2611 GCA_964493565.1 uncultured Pleurocapsa sp.
AAAGGCGCTGGAAAAGAGCGCGGCTTACATGTTGAATCTAGTGCGTGGCTAAGTCAAAATCCGATGAACTGGAGAGGCGATCTCATGATTGCCTCTTTATTTTCTCTCACGATAGCTCTAACTCTATTTAGGCAATAACGCGTACAGGTGTACCTAAACTGGCAAAGTTGAAGAACCATGCGGCTTGCTCTATCGGCAGGTTTACGCACCCATGACTCATTGGTCTGCCAAAGTTGTTGTGCCAGTAGGTGCCGTGAATACCATACCCCTGAAAGAAATACATGGTATAGGGAACATCGGGCAAATAGTAATCCGGCCCGCTCATATCAGTGGCGACATATTTCACGTATACCGAATAGTCGCCAAGTACCGTCGGGGTTGCGGGCAAGCCTGTAGAGACAAGATGCGAATGCACCAGATTGCCGTTTTCATAGGCATAGATTCGCTGGCGGCTTACGGAAACGAGTATTGACCGTCCTGTTGCTGTTGGCGCGGGTGGTGCTTCTTGTGCACTTGGCTCGTAAACACCCGCCGCAGGTATAGTAAGTTCCTGTCCAGCGAATATCAGGTTAGGATCGTCAATTCCGTTTATGGTTACAAGGTCTTCTATTGAGACGTTGTACATCCGCGCAATTAGGCCGAGTTCTTCCCCTGATGCAATGACATGCGCTGTAGTTGGGCCATCATATGTGGAAACAGGAGCCGCTTCAACGGCTGGTAGTTCAATCATCGGCAGATTAAGGGCACCATCTGCGACTTCGCCGGATACGTCCAATCGCAGGCGATCCAGA
>CAZBPB010000426.1:2621-3412 GCA_964493565.1 uncultured Pleurocapsa sp.
CGGGATTTCAACCGCACGCCCTGTTGCTGAGCTGGTCGGCTCAATATAAGCCTGCTCGCTAATCGCCACCAGCGCATCCTGTGTCTTACTCAGATCAATGGTAAATTGTGGCTGCAATATGGTGTTAGCATCCGCCGCCTGTGCCGCTGCAACCATGAAGGCAATATCTGGCGTTATGCCGAGATCGTCCAGCGCGATATTCCACTGGCGATCTGTATCAGTTACAGTGATCTGGCGGCTGGCGATTGTTTCCTGAAGCACTTGTGCTGCGTCTTCGGCGCTTTCCTCGCCAATATCTATCCCGGCTACGGTAACGCCTGCTGATATGCGGTCAGATGGCATTATCAGGAGCGCAAAGAGGATAATCAATGCGGCGATGCTGGTAAACGTAACGATCCCTGCTCCAATACCGAGCCAGGATAATTGCTGCCTGTTTAAGCCGAATGCAACCGCCTGCTTTTTTGCAGGCTGCCCTGCGGGTGGTGGCATAACTTTTGAAGTGGAATGTTTAGGTGTTGACATGATTTTAGTCTAACATTGTCTGCAATTATTGATTCCTGACGGCTTGCCTACGAGGGTAACGATGGGCAGTCGTTCAGCATCCTTTGCTTAAGAAGGGCGCGTATACGGTGAGTAACTTTTTACGCTACATTTTGACTGATGGCGCACCACCAACGCTTGCTGAAATTGATCAAGCGATGAGCGATCTAAATAGAGCATATTCTGTTGATTCTGATTTGCTTGAGCCAGGTTTTGGTGATCTGTACTTTGATGATCGTTTACTGGCTGAA
>CAZBPB010000427.1:0-550 GCA_964493565.1 uncultured Pleurocapsa sp.
AGTTGCCCCGTCCCACCGGCCTACGGCTGGTGAAAAACGGCTGTTTGCCCTGCTTAATGGCTTACCCAAGCGCGAATTCTTCTTTCGCTATGAGCCGCAAATTGTTACGGCCGTAGGCGCCAGCAAGCCAGATTTTGTGCTGGTCAGTTCGCTATTAGGTGTGTTGGTCATCGAAGTGAAGGACTGGCGCAAACTTTCCGGCGGCACGCAGGAAGCGATTGCCGTACACATAGCAGGCGGCAGCATCGAAAAGCTGCCAAACCCTGTATTGCAGGCCGAGCATTACGCCTACGATCTCAAAGATCGCTTTGCCACCCGTGCCGAGTTGTGGGAAGAACGCAAAGGAAGGCAAGCCCTCAAATTTCCGTGGGCGGTGATGGTCGCGCTGCCCTTCATTCCACAATCAGAAATCGCAAAATTTGAGGCAGTCGGCATCTGGCCGGCACCAAGACCATGAAAGAACAATCGACCCACAGCGTCGCCGACCACGGCGATCGCGTTGTGCGCACCGCGCACCTCGGCCAGCGGCGTTCCGATTTTGACCAGCGTC
>CAZBPB010000427.1:560-3407 GCA_964493565.1 uncultured Pleurocapsa sp.
AGGGTTGAGAGATAGCGCCAGCCTTGAAAAAGCGATACGCGAACTCCCATGGAAATTTAAGCCCGAACGCCCGCTTACGCTGGACATGTTGGACATCATCCGCGAACTGATTGATCCATCACTTCGGGTAGACGATCATAACGGCAGCCCGATTGGCACGCTCACCCGCCAGCAGGAAGCATTGGTGCGCGAGCCGGTTAGCGTGCTGCTGCCCAAACAGGCACCGTTATTCAGCGCCGAAAGCCTGCCGCCTTCACATGAGCAGTTGGTTGAAAATGCTGAAGTGCGGCTGGTGCGCGGCGTGGCGGGCAGCGGAAAAACGCTGGTGCTGGCGCGGCGCGCATTTCGTCTGCACAGTGATTACCCCGGCGCCCGGTTTCTGGTGCTGACCTTTAATACCGAACTGGCGCGAGATATTCGCGAGCGATTGGGAATGGATGCTAAAACGCCGGATGTTGGGCTGGAGATCACCAATTTCCACAAGCTTTGCCGCCAGATATTGATCGATCACTGGCAGCGCCCGATCAATGCTCGCCGCTGGCTGAGCGATCATGCCGCGCCTGAACTGGAAACTCTCAAACTATCTTCAGCAGTCGTGGCGGAAGAATTGGCGTGGCGGCGTGAACGCGGCTTGCTGACCGACGATGCGTATTTAGCAGCAGATCGCAAGGGGCGAGGCTATTCGCTCGATGCCGAACGCCGCGCCCTGATCAACGCCGTCTTTAATCGCTATGAAGCCGATAAACAGCGCCGCCGCGCCGCCGGAAGGTCATGGTTTGATTGGGATGACGTGGCGTTTCTGGTTGAGTCCGAGCTTGAGCGTGCCGATCATCCGCTAGTGGGGATATATGAGTCGATCTTGCTGGATGAGGGGCAAGATTTCACTCCTTCATGGTTAAGGGTGGTCAAGCGCCTGCTCAGGCCGGGCGGGGCGCTGTTCATCTGCGATGATCCTTCCCAATCAATCTTTCACAACTACAACTGGATGCAAAAAGGCGTTTCAGTCGTCGGGCGCACGGTGCAGCTTCGTGTACCTTTTCGCTCAACCATGGAGATCAGCGAGGCCGCCCACAGCCTGATTGAGGCTGATGATATTTTGCGCGGCGCTGAAGAGCGTTCCGAACTGGATTTGATGGCCTATGAGCTTGGGCGCGGCCCGCTTCCGGCATTGATCGCCTGTCCTAATGCCCCGCTGGAGATGCGCTTTGTTTCCGAGCAAGTGGCTGGCTTGCTGGCAGACGGGGTTTCACCGCGCCAGATTGCCGTTTTGTGTCACGATTACGATCAACTGCTGCGCTGGAGGCATCTCAGCGAACGCGGCGTTTACGTGCAAATTTTTGAGCGTATGAAGGGGTTGGAGTTTGTGAACGTGTTTGTGCCGGGGCTGGGCAGCGCTTTTGATGCGGCTCACGATGCTGAAACCATCGCCGCCGTTCGCCGTAAAGTGTTCACCGCGCTTACCCGTTCACGCTACCGGCTAGTGATCAGTTATTACGGGCAGCTTCCCTTACCGTTAGAAGCCTTACTTCCGGTCACGTTCAGCGAAACTTACAGTCCTGCGTTAGTGATTTGACTGCTGCTGCCATTCTTCGCGCAGAATGCCGTAGAAAGCGGCATCCTTTGCCTGATCGAAGCGCATAAAATAATGACGCAGTGTACCCTCGTAGGTCATTCCCGCTTTTTGCATCACGCGACCAGATGCCGGATTGTCGGTGAAGTGGTTCGCCTGAATCCGGATCAGATCAAAGTATTTGAATCCAAAGTCAATCAGGGTGATTAGTGCTTCAGAGGCATACCCGCGATTCCAGAACGGCTCACCCAGCCAGTATCCAAGTTCGCCGCGTTTGAATTCCGGCGTCAGGCTTAAACCCATGGTGCCGATAAACAGACCGTCTTGCTTGCGTTCGATGGCACACGGAAACCAGTAGCCGGTGGAGCGGCCTTCAATCGCCGCCAACAGATAAGTGCGCGCATCCGTCTCATGGTAGGGGTAAGGCGGACGCAGCAAATTTTCGGTCACGCGTAGATTATTCAGATATACGCAGATGAGCGGCGCATCATCTAATCGCGGTGGTCGTAAGACCAGTCGTTCTGTTTCAAGTACCAGTTTGGCCAGCGCTGAATGACTCAAGAAATGTCCTCATCGTCACGATTCGCCGCATCCCGGCGCTGCTTCGGCGTTCTCCGGTCGCGGGCTTAACAGCACCGGTACGTCGAAGGTTTCACTAGCGCGCGCGATGCGAAGATTAATCGTATCGCCGGGGCGGGTGTTAACCACCAGATAATAAACCAGTTCGTCCATATTGTTCACAACGGTGTCGTTTACCGCCACAATGATATCCCCGCCCACGCATACTATCCGCCCGCGCACGCTTGTTTCCCGGGTACCGCCCAGTAGGCCAGCATTTGCCGCAGGCGATCCCGGGTTCACCGAGGCAACCAGCACGCCGTGATTGACGGGTAACGAAAGCGGTTCGGCTAATGACGCCACACCGAAACCGTCGCTTGAGGCTTCACTTGAAATGCCAATATAGGAATACGAGACATGTCCGTTTTCCAGCAGATCAGGGATCACGCGCAGGGCAGTCGCAGAAGGTACAGCAAAGCCGACACCTTCAAACAGACCGGACTCTGAACGGATAGCGGTATTCACGCCAATAACTTCACCCTGTGAATTGAACAGTGGCCCACCACTGTTGCCGGGATTGATTGGCGCATCCACCTGAATGATCGAGGGGTTCTGAAAGCCCACCGGCGCTTCGGTGATCATCTCGGCACTGGGGAGCTGCCGCCCCAGACCGCTGACAATGCCGACAGTCATCGAAGTTGCCAGCCCGAATGGATTGC
>CAZBPB010000428.1:0-3387 GCA_964493565.1 uncultured Pleurocapsa sp.
GATTAGTCATAGATAATGTGCTTTTGCTCACGGCTTGCGGCGTTTTGTTTCTTGGCGCGACTCCTGCACGTTCCAATTCCTGCGTGATATCCAGTGCGCTGGTTTGACCGTCCAATCTCAAAAGTACGAAGCGAGTGGTTTCATCCAGTGTGACACGCTCATGACGCTGGTTGGTTACAACCAGTGAGTCTTTTGCTTGATAGCGCGCATACAGGCTAGCAATCGGATATTCACTTACTTCGATCACCATCGGGGTGAGACTGGCACGTAGCTCGACCATATCGTAGCTGCGTCCGAATGACTGGAGAATGTTTGCGGCGGTTGATTGCAAATCTACTTCAAGGGCGTTAGGCGGAATTTGATAAGGATAGGCATTTGCGCGGGCGGATTCGACCAGTTCAAGCAAACTAAACTCGGCAGGATATGCTTCCGTTAGTAATGAGAAAGTGGCAACGGTGATGGCATCGTTACTAGCGAACGATAGTTCATTATTACGGGTAGCAAATTTGAAGCCGTTGGGTACGCCATCTTCAGGCGCTGCCGGGGTTTTGGTCATCGGTGATGTGATATACAGCTTTGCCATCTGCTGCGGTTTTACGCGGCGCTCAATCTGCACGTCAGAGTGTACGAGCAATGTCTGGCGAAAAGTGCGGTTACGGAAGTAGTCAAGAAATTGTTCCAACTCGATGATATTGGTAGCATGAGAGCCGAGAAAATCACGCACGTTTTCAGGGAAATTGGTAACTACGCTGTAGGGGAAATAGGACTCGGACAGGAATTGCAGGCCAACAGCTTCTGCGCGTTCCATGAACTGGTAGAAATACAACGCCTCGTTGTTGTATTCGAGTTCGTCGTGTACGAACATTTCATCCGGCTTTAGCTGCAAGTATGATGCTTGACTTTGCAGCAATATGCCGAATGCGTTCATGAACTGTGACCAATGCGAATCGTTATCCAGCGATTTCGGAATATTGGCGATGAAGTTAAAAAATTCGCGAGCGATGCGGGTACGCTCATGGTAATCGGTGATGTTGCGAATACGATACATCATCATCTCTCGACCAACGCCATACATGCGCCAGCCGGGGAGTGTGTTGTAGCTAATGTAGGCAATCCCGTTTGGCGCGAGATGTTTTTGGGTCAGGTCAAGCATCTTTTCCTGTACCGCGCGTGGTACCCATGAATAAATGCCGTGAGCGATGATGTAGTCAAACTCGCCTAGCGATTCGTCGGAGATATCCAGAAAGTTTTTAGCGACAAACCCGATGTTATCTAGATGGATGGCTTCCGAAACTGATTTGGCGAGATCGATCTGTGTTGCGGCGTAATCAACACCTACAAACGCGCTGTTCGGATACTGATAGGCCATAGGGATCAGGTTTCCGCCCGTGCCGCATCCAAGTTCCAATACGCGGCAGTTTTCAACTGGCGCGGGGGTCATACCCAGAAGAACCCCCAGCATTGCCAACCGATCCGGATGGGATTGGGCAAATGCAGCTTCGGGGTAAACAATGTCGTCGTAAGGCGTGCGAATAGGTTCGGGATCAGTCATTTTCAACACTTTTCAATTCATTTATTTATGGCGCATACCGAAAAGCATACAGCAGGGATGCAAAGTGCGCATCTAAAAGGAGGTAACAAGTGATGCGTAAAAAGAAATTAGCGTCAAAATAGTATTCCCAGAACGCAGAATCTGAAACTCAGAACTTTATTTCCAGAGATACTTAATATCTTTAGGCTAAGAGTTTGTGCTATAGTCGAAACATGCAAACCGTCTCTAATTCCCCACCTGAATGGATTGTGGAACTGCGCGTGCGCGGCTGGACGAACGCCGCCCTGATGGCATTGGATGTGTTGGAGCCGTTCGGGGCTTTGAGCGCACAACTACTGTATGTCACCAGCCCCACACTGGGCGTTTTTGGCTGGCGCAGCCCGGCAGAGGATCTGGCGCGGGCGTTGGAAACACCGGACGGCATTGAGCAACTTCGACACTGGTTGCAAGATTCGGTAGAGGGCGAATAAGCGTGGATCCAACAACCCGCGTATGGACAATCCTTATCATTGTGTTTGCTTTTGCCACGTTGGCGATGGCGATTCCTGTGGCGCGGCGACGACAGGGCGAACTAAAACTTCGTGCGATTCCGGCTTATGCGGCTATGCCAGGGATTGTAGGGGCATCTATTGAAACTGGCCGCCCGATGCTGGTGGCGATCAATCAGGATGGGATTGGCGGAACGCCTACTCCTTATGCGTTAGCCAGCGCAGAAATTGCATATCAGGTTGCAGTACGTGCTGCCATTGGCGAGCGAGCACCAATAATAGCGGTGAGCGATTCGACTATGATACCGGTTGCTTACAGCGCCCTGCGTCGCGCGGTGCAATCTATAGGCCGAACCGGACGGCTGCGGCAGGGAAAAAGCGTGCAATGGTATGCGCCGGGAACCCGCTCACTGGCATTTGCCGCGATTTTAACAGGCGTTGCAGGCAATGAACGTACTGCTGGCGGGGTATATGCCGGGGCTTTTGGCGCTGAACTAGCGCTGCCGCTGTGGGATGCTGCCAACAAACGTATGTATTCCATCGCCGCTAGCCACGATCTTGAAGGGCAGGCGGTGGGCTATGTGATGGCAGATTACGCGCTGCTGGGCGACGAATTTTCGCTCTCCGGCGCGTATTTAAGTAATGATGGTGCGCAGATGGGTGGCGCTCTGGCGCAGTCTGTACTGCAATTCCTGGTCATTCTTGGCTTGCTAATCCCGGCGGTGGTGGTGATTGGCGATGCTGTAACAGGCGGGGCGATCACCCGCTTCTTAACTGGCTTATTCGGCGGGGGCGGTTAGCCGATGTCTCGATTGATCGGCTTGCTGGCAACGGCGCTGGCAATTAGCTCTGGTTTAATCATGCTTATCGGGCTGGTGACGGGTGCGTTGAGCAGCCTGACCAACCTGCTGCTGCAAGTCACGATCATCACCGCCGGGATGGCGATCATCATCGGGGTGATCAATTTGCTCAGTGTTCATTTGCGTCGAATTGTTGGACGAGAGCGCGGGCTGCTGTACAGCCTTGCGCTGGTACTCAGTTTCCTGCTAGTGATCGTGCTTTACCTGATGGACGCGGATGCTGAACGGCGCATTTTGCTGCGGGATGTTGAAGGTTCGATTGAATCGGCGCTGGCGGCGCTGCTGGTGTTTGCGCTGGTGTATGGCGCTTACAGGCTAATGCGGCGTGGCGTGACGTGGGCAGCATTGTTGTTCACGCTGGCGCTATTGATCACCTTGCTGGGGGCGCTGCCCATCAGCCAACTGGGTGTCCTGGGTGAAATTCGCGCATGGATGGTGGCGGTTCCGGCGAGTGCCGGGGCGCGCGGACTGCTAATTGGTATCGCGC
>CAZBPB010000429.1:0-245 GCA_964493565.1 uncultured Pleurocapsa sp.
GGCGTATTTCGATTGGCGCATCGCTGTAGTTTGCCTGTTCATTATCATCGGGGCGATAGGCACAATTTTTGCGCCGACGCGCCTGAGCGCGATAGTGGTTGCGGGGATTGAAGGCTCGCTGCTTTCGCTTTTATTCGCAATTTATGGCGCGCCCGATCTGGCGTTCACCCAGATGATGATTGAGGTTGTGACGCTGGTGTTATTCGTGCTGGCGTTTCACTTTCTGCCGGACGCGTTCACCGGCA
>CAZBPB010000429.1:255-3384 GCA_964493565.1 uncultured Pleurocapsa sp.
CGCGCGGCGAGGGCGCTCGATCTGACGGTTGCCATTGGCATGGGAACCATGATCACATTGTTAATTCTGGCGGCGCATTCTAACCCTGTTGGCGAGCCGATTAGCGATTGGTACATTGACAATGCCGAGAATTTGGGGCAAGGGCATAATGTCGTCAATATCCTGCTGGTGGACTTTCGCGGTATAGACACGATGGGGGAAGTGACGGTGCTAATCATCGCCGCTATCGGCGTGACGGCGCTGCTACGTTTCCGCCCATCGAGCCAACCGCGCGGTCAGTTCTTCGCCAAGAATGTAGAGCCGCCTCCACAGGAATATCCCCGACCAAGCGAGGCACCGGACGAAGAAGAAAGCGAGGAAGAATCCTCATGACCCGATCCGTATTTTTCCGATTTGTAGCGCGGGTGATGCTGCCGGTGCTGATGGTTTTTTCGCTGCTGCTGCTGCTGCGCGGACACAACGAAGCCGGCGGCGGCTTTGTCGGCGGGTTGGTTGCCGCCAGCGGCGTGATACTGATGACTCTGGCTTACGGGCCGGATGAAGTGCGGCAACATTTGAGGGCTGACTTTCTACGATTGATGTTCTTTGGTTTGCTGATCGTGGTGCTGGCGGGAGTGCTCGGACTGATCATCGGTGGATCGTTTTTAGAAGCGGAATGGTGGAAACCGTTCATACAGGGCATCGGACGGCTGGAACTGGGCACGCCGCTGCTGTTTGACATCGGCGTTTACATCATCGTCTTAAGCGTCACCTCAAGCATCGTGATGAGCATGGCTGAAGAAGGCGAAAGGATGGACGACTTATGATTCTGGTATTTGCGATCACTGCCGGAGTGATCTTTGCCAGTGGGGTTTATCTGATGCTGCGCCGCAGCATGGTGCGATTGATCGTCGGGCTGGTGATGGTGAGTTATGCCGTCAATCTGATCATCTTCTCGATGGATACTTCGGGCACACGCGGCGCGCCAATTATTGACAGCGTTGAAGAATCGGCTATGTCTGACCCGCTGCCACAGGCACTTATATTGACAGCTATCGTGATCAGCTTTGGCGTGCTGGCATTTACGCTGGCATTGGGCTACCGCGCCACGCAGGTGGCTGGCACCGACAATGTTGACGTGCTGCAAAGTACAGATCGCGAGACGTAGAGATGAATATTCTGGTCATTCTCCCTTTGCTGATTCCACTTTTGACAGGCTGCAGCGCGCTGATCCGTTTTCGTGATATACGTCAGACTGTGGCGCTGATAGGCCTATTTTTGAACATGGTAGTTTGCTTGCTGCTGCTGGTTGTTACTCAGACCGCTGGCATTCAGGTTGTGCAATCCGGCGATATCCCGGCACCGTTCGGGATTTCGCTGGTGGTGGATTCACTTACAGCGGTGATGTTAGCGATAAGCGGGATTATAGGATTTGCCGCCGGCATGTTCTCGGTCACAACAATTGATGCCAACCATCAGCGATTTGCTTTTTTCCCGCTGCTTGGCTTCTTGATGCTGGGGATCAATTTCGCGTTCATCACCGGTGACCTGTTTACGCTGTACGTGGCTTTTGAAGTGATGCTGATGGCTTCGTTTGTTTTGCTGACTGTGGGCGGTGAACGGGGACAGATTGAAGGCGGTCTGAAATACGTTACGTTAAACCTGATCAGCTCAACCATTTTTCTGATCGCTGCCGGATTAACCTATGCCGTGGTCGGCACGCTGAATATGGCGCAGCTAGCGGCGCGGCTGGCGGAACAACCTTCACCGGGCATCGGCACAGTGCTGGCGGCCTTATTCCTGATTGCCTTTGGCATCAAAGCTGCAATGTTCCCGCTGTTTTTCTGGCTGCCCGCGTCATATCACACACCGCCGATTGCGGTGACGGCCCTGTTTGGCGGGCTGCTGACCAAAGTGGGTATTTACTCGATGTGGCGCGTGCTGGTGATGATCTTCCCTCAGGAAGTGGTGTATTTACAGCCGCTAATCCTTGGGCTGGCGGCGCTGACCATGATCGTTGGCGTGTTAGGGGCGGTTGCCCAGACTGAGTTCAGGCGCTTACTCTCGTTCCATATCGTCAGCCAGATTGGCTATCTACTGATGGCAATCGGGCTGTTCACAATGGACAGTATGACCGGCGCGGTCTTTTTCATGGTACATGTGATTCTGGCAAAAACGGCGCTGTTCTTCATTAGCGGGATAGCTTATGAACTGGAAGGCACTTACAAGCTAAAGAAGCTTGGCGGTTTGAGCAAGCGCGCGCCGGGGCTGGCGCTGCTGTTCCTGTTCGCGGCTTTTTCGCTGGCAGGCTTTCCGCCGTTTTCCGGATTCTGGGGCAAACTACTTTTGATCCGCGCAGGGCTTGAAGCCGGACAGTATGCGATTGTGGCTATCGCGCTGGTCGTTAGCCTGCTGACAACCTATTCGATGCTGAAAATCTGGAACGAGGTGTTCTGGAAATCTGCTCCCAAAAAGAATGAAGTAGAAGTCTCAGAACGTAAACGCCTGAGACCACTAATGTTGGCGCCGGCGGCGGTGCTGGTGGCGCTGATCATCGCTGTGGGCGTGTTCGCAGAACCTGTTTACAAGCTGTCGGAGGCGGCGGCGGTGGGCATTGTGAACCCGATAACGTATATGGAAGCTGTGCTGCTACCGGGGTCAGGAGAGTAGCGTTATGTCTTATTTTCTGGTGAACGTGCTGCTGGCGCTGCTGTGGGCGGTTTTGCAGCAATTTCGTCTGATTGACTTTGTTTCCGGTTTTGTGCTGGGCTACGGGTTAATCTGGGTGACGCGTGATTGGATCGGCACAGGTTCGAAACGCTACGTTCGCCGGGTGCCGCAGCTTATCAGTTTCATGTTCTATTATCTCGGGGAACTGCTGATTTCGACGTGGGATGTGACCAAAGCCATTTTTCGCGATCAATCCACACTGAAACCGGGGATCATTGCAATGTCGCTGGAGGGTGAAAATGGATATGAAATCGTGCTGCTGAATTATCTGTTGATTTTCACGCCCGGCACACTAGGCATTGATCTTTCAAAGGATGGCAACACGCTGTACGTGCATATTTATGATGTGCCGGATGCAGATGCCGCCCGTGAACGTATCAAGAACGGACTGGAACGCCGTTTATTGGAGGTGATGCGATG
>CAZBPB010000430.1:0-2663 GCA_964493565.1 uncultured Pleurocapsa sp.
GTGTTAGCGGTAAATTGGCCGCCACAGGCACCGGGGCCGGGGCAGGCCACATCTTCAATTTCCTTCAGGTCTTCGGCGCTGATCTTGCCAGCGGTAAACGCGCCGATGTACTCGTACACTTCCTGCACGGTCACGTCTTTGCCCCGGTAACTGCCGGGAGCAATGCTGCCGCCGTAGAGCATGATTGAGGGGACGTCCATTCGCACCAACGCCATGATGGTGCCGGGCATGGTTTTGTCGCAGGCGGCAAGGGTGATGATGCCGTCGAAGAAATTGCCCCGCGCTACCAGTTCGATACTGTCGGCAATTACTTCCCGGCTGATCAGCGAGGCTTTCATGCCTTCGGTGCCCATGGTAATGCCGTCGCTGATAGTCACGGTGTTAAATTCCAGCGGTGTTCCCCCCGCAAGGCGGATGCCTTCCTTCATCTTCGCCGCCAGCCGCCGCAGGTGGAAATTGCACGGCCCAATTTCTGTCCAGGTATTCGCGATCCCGATCAACGGTTTGGCGAGGTCATCATCCGTCAGGCCAATCGCCTTGAGCATCGAACGCGCACCGGCGCGGTCGGTGCCTTCCAGCAAGGTGCGGCTGCGTAATTTGCTGATATCTATAACAGCATCACGAACTTCAGGAGAGTCGGTCATAAAAGGCTCCAATCAAACGAATTTTCTGCTTGCGTAAGCGTATTTCCTGATTGTAACGCGGAAATCAGAGCGTGTGGAATTGGCGGTATACTATGGTTATCAGAGGAAGGTTTTAAGACGCATGGCGCTGGAAAAACAACTTATCACCGTCGAAGAGTTTGAGGCATTCATCGAACGCCCCGAAAACACGGATCGCTTATTGGAGCTAATTGATGGGGAGATTCTCGAAAAAGTGCCGACAGAATTACACGCCCTTGCAGCCGCTAATCTGAGTGGGGAACTTCGTGCCTACGCAAAAACACACAAACTAGGGCGTGTAACCGTTGAACCGCGCCATCAACTTCCGCCAGAGCAACAAAATCCACTGCATCCGCATTCTCACGTCCCGGATGTAGCATTTACCAGTCGAGAACGCAAACTTCCGATAGTAAGCAAAGGCGCTGTACCACAAATGCCCGATCTCGCAATCGAAATTCAATCACCGGGACAAAGTGATTGGCTGATGCGCGAAAAAGCAGATTACTATCTCGATACAGGATCGCGGATGGTTTGGCTGGTCTACCCGGATCGTCAGCTTGTGGAAGTACTCACTGTCAACAGTCGGCGCATATTGACGCGAGATGACACGCTTGAAGGGGGCGAGGTTCTCCCTGATTTTCAGCTTTTAGTCGGGGTAATTTTTGAAGACGATTAACTACCGTAAGCGTTGAGAGCGAGATTATTGTATGGCGCTGGAAAAACAACTCGTCACCGTAGAGGAATTTGAGGCATTCATCGAACGTCCCGAAAACGCTGACCGCCGCTTCGAACTCATCAATGGAGAAATTGTCGAGAAGATGCCAACCGAAGAGCATGGAATTATCCAGTTGTTTATCGGGACATGGATCAACATGTATCTGTTTCAAAACCCGATTGGACGCGCAGGAGTAGAGATCCGTCACCGTCCAGCGCAGGATCGCACCAATGACCGTATGCCGGATATATCGGTTGTGCTGAATAAAGAGAAACCTGTAACGCGGCGCGGCGCGGCGTTATACATTCCCGATCTGGCAATCGAGATCAAATCGCCCGGCGATTCAACTAAGTCCTTGCGTGAAAAAGCCCATTTTTATCTCGCCAATGGCGGACAAATGGTGTGGTTAGTTTTCCCTGATAAGAAGCTCATTGAAGTTTATACGCTAGATGAGCAGCTTTTGTTGATCGAAGGCGACGTTCTCACTGGCGGGGATGCGCTGCCCGGATTTGAGCTAGCCGTGAGCGCCATCTTCGAAAGCGCCCGTTAACACGTTCCTACCCTACACGATTCTTTTGTAGGGGCACGATATTATCGTGCCCGCTTCCCCCTAACCCTACACGCTGGTCATGATCAACGCCGCGCCATACACAATCAGCAGTTGCGCTGGCCCGTAGGTCAGCCAGACCACATCGCCTACCGCAATCCGCTTAAACGTCAGCCCGTTGAACAGTTCCGCCGCCAGTATCAAATCGCTCAGCAAGAACAGCGCCGCCCCGATGACTGGCAGCCATGCCTGTGCCTGACCGAGCATCAGCGCCGCCCCGATGGTGACGCCCAGAGTCGTTGTCAGCAAAATCGAGTAGGGCAGCGCCAGCCAGTGTAACAACGTGCGCTTGCCCGCAGGCCGCAGCACCACCAGATACCAGCAGATCAGCGCCACAACCCACGTTACCAGCACAGGCCAGAACGGTATGCTTGACCCGCTTTCAGTCATCGCCGGAAGTGCCGCCAGCGCGCTAAATCCTGCAATGTACAGCACATGCCCGATGCCGAAAGACACAATCCCGCCAATGACATTCCGCTTGCCCAGAATCCCCGCCATGAACAGATCGCCCAGAAAGCCGAAGGTCATGCCAAATGCCACAAATCCGCGCAGCGGCATCCCCTCCTCATCGCTGAAGAAGGCAAACGCCCACGCCGCGATCACCAGCATCAACGACGACAGTATTCGGGCGCTGCGGGGAATCCGCGACCCGGGAGCGCTCGCGGACCTGGTCACCACC
>CAZBPB010000430.1:2673-3359 GCA_964493565.1 uncultured Pleurocapsa sp.
GCGCAGACCGAGGCCGATGCCGAGGCGCGTCGGCGGCTTGCCCAGCAGGAAGCCGCCCAGTAACAGCGCCGCCCACACGATAAATAAGCCAATGGTCAGGGCATACAGATACGGTTCGCGGGGGCCTTCAGCATTGTTCACGGTTTGAGATGCTATTCGTAACGTATAATGGCGATGCGTAAAAGAGTCACGCAAATCATGCCGCGTCGCCGCCATCTCTGCAAAAAGGAAGCGCATGTTAGACGTAATCATCATCGGTGCCGGAGCCGCCGGAATTGCCGCCGCCCGCAGGCTGCACGACAGTGGTCGTCACGTCTGCATCTTTGAAGCCAGCCCGCGTATCGGTGGGCGTGTGCAAACCGATCTTCAGTGGGCAGATTTTCCTCTGGAACTGGGCGCTGAATTTATTCACGGCGAAAAAGCCGTAACGCGGATGCTGGTAATGCAGGCGGGGCTACACCTCCTGCCCGTTCAGCGCGGCGGTAAACTGCTGTGGGGCGCTCCCGCCCTGCCGATCACCAGAATTGACCGTGACGAACGCAAGCTGATCCTTGGCCTGATGGCTGATTATGCGCGGCTGAAGACAACCCATCTGCCGGTAGACCTGTCGCTCAAAGGCTACCTGATGAGCCGTGGTTGGGATCAGTCTGCCATCCAAACTGCCGATGTTCTGCTGGCGCAAACCT
>CAZBPB010000431.1:0-3351 GCA_964493565.1 uncultured Pleurocapsa sp.
ATGTCGCTTGCTACGGGTACTACCCCAAAAGCCATTGCTTCACTGAGTACTTTGGGCCATCCTTCACTGCTAGTGCTTGGGAAAAGCATGATATGTGCATTTGTGTAGAATTCGTTCAACTGCGCCCTTGCTAGCCACCCGTGAAAATGGACGACTTGATCAAGTTGATTCGCGCGACACCACATCTCGAAATCGGGTCTTTCGGGTCCATCACCAATCAAATCAACTCTCACTGGTAGACCCATATCACTTAATTGTTTCACAATTTCGAGAATTCGCGCGACGCCTTTAGCAGTTTCGAGCCTTCCGACGAACACAAGCTGTATCGCACCATCTATGGATTTCTGTTCAGCAGCCCGCATCCCCTCTTGCAACTCTTCGGCTGTGAGACAGGGATTTAGGAAGCTATGGATGTGAGTTTGTTGATCAGCCCATTCCCCGTTCACCGTCACCGCTGCTCGCGCGAAATTGCGTTGTAGCCACCACCGCTGAAAAGTGTAAGACAACGCTTCTTTCCCCGAAGGCTGCCAATTTCCTGCATACTTGATCCATCGCTTGCGCGGATAGCGAACGAGAGCTAACAGCATGATCGCCAACAAAGGGATGTTTGCCGGACAACGAACGTGGACTACGTCTGCTTTCGGGAGTTCTCGCAAAATTGTGTACACGTACTTTGGCGTATGGAAGAGAATATTGAGCTTGTCAATGAAACGCTTCCCTCCGGTTGGTGGTAAAGGAACGAGCGTCACTTTGTCAGAGTCATAAGGCAAAAATATGGCACTTGGTTCTTCCCGGTGCAGACAGGCTACATGCCTCACCTCATCAAACAGACTTGCCAGATAACTAATTTCACGGGCAGTTGCACCATGCCCGACAATCTGCCCATTACGGTAATAATGTTCCATATTCGAAATGATCAGCAGCTTCACTTGTATTCTTGCACCCTACGGTACACCTCGTAAAATTGCGGCATTTTCGCCTCGATAGAGAAATGTTGATGCGCTACTTCGTGTCCAAGTTTTCCGCGTTTTTGCCATTCAGCGCGAGGCGAGTTGATCAATTTCGAAAATTGTGCGGCAAATCCACCCGTATCGTTCGGTTCTACAAACCCTTGAACCCCGTAAGAGGCAGCAGCTTGAGCAATATCCCCAACGCGAAATGACACGATGGGCAACCCGGCTGCCATAAATTCAATGAGGACAAGAGGTCCGGATTCCGAACGCGAAGGCATCAGACCAAAATCGGCGGAAGCCATGAATTCCGGCGCGTCCTTACGCTCTCCAACGAAAATAAACTTTTCTGCCATTCCCCGCCGCCCAGCTAAATCCTTGCACTCCTGCGCATAAACCGGATCACGATCACCGCCGATGATGAGTATTGTGTAATCAAGCTGGTTGCAAGCCGTAAGGCTATCAATCAGAAGATCGATCCCTTTTTCCCGACGCAAACCACCCACCACTACGCCTACAGGAGTCGAAGGCTCAATCCCAAATTGCTCCCTCAGTTCGGAGGCATGTCGAGTAAAGACTCTGTGTAGATTGATCCCATTGCCGATTACGAATACTCGATCCTTCGGAATACCCGCCGCAACTGCCCAATCTCCCAGTTTTTGATAAACACCGATGTAAGCTGCTGTTTCTCGTCGCCCCCAATAACGAAACCAAGAGGGAACGCTTGCATCAATTTCTATTTTCCCGTAATGGTCGTGCAGAATGATTGGCACTTTCTGGCGGCTGAACATTCGAGAAAAAGCGACAAAGGAAAATGTCGAACGCCCATGCGCGTGAACAACTGTTACTCCGTTTTGTGCAACAAAGTCATTGAAGCGCCGAAACGCGGCGAAGTCAAAAGTACGGGTACGATTGAGCACAATCCGCTCAATACGCGAATCCAGTTCAGCAGCAAGATCGGCTTGAGCGCGGGTGATACAGGTGCTTACGCGATGACCAGCCTGAACGGTGGTATTCGCGATATCGACCAGCATCCGCTCTGCACCGCCAACAGCCAACCCATCAATTACGTGGAGAATGTGCATCCGAGATTCGAACCCTGAGAACCTTTTCAGCGCACTTGAGCGAACGTTTTCAACTCATCGAAGTGCTCATGAAAATGCCGGTAAAATCCATCTTCCGATAATCTGTCGATCCACAACTGCCGGCACGCCTGCTGCAATTCGACGAATTGCTCATTTGACAAACTGGCATGAAAATCGGCAATTTTCTCGGCTGCGTACGGAATTTCATGCTGCTCTACCCAGATGCAATACTGTTTCCAGTCGATTGAAAAATCGTAGGGCAAAACACAGTCCGTGTCGATAAAAACGGGGATTCGCCCCCAATTCAGCGCTTCGTAGAACCGTTTCGACCAGTTGCCTGTGCCTCGCACCGTCACGATATAATCACAGTTATCCATGTTATTGACGTACTCAATCCAAGCCGGGTTCTCTGGATTTGATCGTTCACTGCCAGACTTCACGCCAGCCCAATACTGTTGGTGCATGATGAAGTCTGTTTTTACGCGGCTGCTTCCCGCAATTTCCCCAAGCACTTTCGCTCGTAAATAAGCAGCGGGAACAACCGGATGAGGATTGGCATAGGACAACCTCAATCCATACTTCACCTTCTCAAGCAAATTCCTTCCAGTAAAGTAGATCGTGTGCAACGGATCATCGGTGGCGTTGCCGCAAAAACCGACCGCAGCGACTTCCTGCTTCGAACGATAATTTGGCTGCCCGTTTCGGGAAACAAGTACATTATCAGGAAAAAGTGGTGCAACACTAAATTCATTCGGCTTTCGGCGGGAACGATACAGCGAGGACTGGAAGATGATTACACGGCGTCCCGAAAAGGGGATGTCGAGGTAAGCATCCCCATAACTCGTCACAACGGTTGTCTTTCCTGCTTTCTCTGCCCGCTCAACGAAATCAAACGCCTTCTTTGTCGTGCCAGTTTTCAGGTAATACAGCCACGTCATAGGTAAAAGGCAAAAATCCGCCTCGGCAATTTCGTCCGTCAAAGTAAAAAAATCAACCCGCTCACCATACATGCTGCGTCGTTCTTCGTCGGAACGGTTATTCACGTAGGGGCGCAAGATACCGTCAAGATAGCCCCGATTGGCTCGGTCGTAAGCAGGAAGCTCAGTAAAAACTCTCAACGGGTTCACTGATACCTTCTTATGGCAGTTCTGATATTTGCGGGTAGGTTTGCAGCATTATGGATGCCGCATTCATCCGGCGCTGCAATTGATAAATTGTGTTTGGCAGCAGCAGCAGCGCGACAAGAACTTTGAGCATTTTTCGAAACACACCGCCGCGTATACTAAATGTGCCGGCTGCCGATAACCACATCGTCT
>CAZBPB010000432.1:0-3345 GCA_964493565.1 uncultured Pleurocapsa sp.
CTGCGCCGCCTCACCGTCTTAATCGTAATTTCAGCTGCAATTCCGACGATTTTGCTGAGTTTCTTCCTGATGCAAGAAGATACTTCAGTTCAGCAGGAAGTCGCAGCACTTGAGCAGCAGGTGGCCGAGCTTCAAGCATATATCCAAACAGGGCAGACACAAACAACTGAAGATGTACCGGTGACAATAACAGAAACACCTGTAACATCGGGAGATTCAGTGCTTATTGGACAGCTTATTCTCACTATTGTATTGACATTGGTTGTGACAGTGATCAATGCGGTGCTTGCATCACAGAGTATTTCTCGCCCACTGCTTAAACTGACGGATGCTGCTCGGCAGATGGAGAGCGGTGAGCTTTCGCTGGACGGCGCTAAGGAACTTGAAGCTACGGTTGGTACAGACGAAGTCAGCCAGTTAAGCAGCATGTTTGGTTCGATGGCTTCAGAGGTAATCTCACGTGAAGCAGCGTTGAAGCAGCAGGTTGAGTCCTTGAAGATTGAAGTTGATATGGTGAAGCAGCAGCGCGCCGTGAGCGAGATTACAGATTCAGATTTCTTCAAAGATCTACAAAGTAAAGCAAGGCATTTGCGTGCCCGCGATGAAGCTAATACAAGCCAGATCAAAGTGAGCGATTTGCTCTCAAAGACGGATGTTGAGGAAACACGTCCACCGACAACTGTTGACGATTTCTTGCCCAATGAAGATGAGCCAGCTTCGTCTGGTAATTGATAGATGGATGCAATTGGACTGAGGTCATTTGCAGATATTCCTGCACCCGCGCAAGACCCCGATGGTTGGAAGGGGAATGCCCTTCGTTTCACAGTCGATCCCCTAGCCTATATGGATGACATGCTGCAAAACTATGGGCGGGTTGCGGCATTGGTGCAAGGCGGTAATGATGGAATCATGTTTCCAGGGCAGAACTGTCCCGGAACTGTTTTCTGCTTCGGGGATGATTTAAATCGCCAGATACTTACGCAAACAGATATTTTTCATTCAGGGCCAATAATTGGCCCGATTTATGGCACATGGCAGGATGATCCGAGGCGCGCGGTGCTGCGGCGCGTAGGTACTGGTTTGTTCAGCTTAAATGGTGAAGAGCACCAGCGACAGCGCAGGTTAATACAACCATCTTTTCACCGTAAGCGGATTGAGGCTTACGTGAGTACGATGATTGAAATTGCTGAAGACACGCTCGCTCGTTGGGAAACGGGCCAGAATTTAGATTTTCAGCGCGAAATGTTTCAGCATACACTGACCGTGGCTGGAAAGCTGCTCTTCGGACAGGATTTTTCGGGAACTGCGGAACATTTGGGGAGTATTATTCAGCGATGGTTGGAGCTTATTCCGAGGGTGAGTATAGAGGCATCACCGGAAGAATATGAAACGTTTTTTACGCTTTCTCAGCATTAGTGCGCGAGATACATTCGGTGATGCGCTTACTGAAGATGAACTCATAGGTCATATCAACATATTGTTGACTGCCGGTCATGAAACTACAGCAAATGCCCTTTCGTGGACGGTGTTTCTGCTTTCGCAGCACCCACAGGTAATGCGGCAGGTTTATGACGAACTCAATTTTGTTTGTCAGGGAAACCCACCAACGGTTGAGCAGATTGGTCACCTACAAGTATTGGATCGCGTGATTAAGGAAAGTATGCGGGTGCTGCCTCCTGTTACCATCGGGTCGCGGGTAACAGTGGCGAAGACCACCGTTGATAATTATGAGCTTCCTGTGGGCACAGAAGTTGTTTTTAGTCACTATCACACCCATCATGATCCGCTTATTTTTGAGCAGCCAGCAAGATTTATGCCTGATAGGTGGCTTACCATTGACCCCACCCCCTATCAGTATCTTCCATTTAGCGCGGGGACAAAGATGTGCATTGGCGCGCCATTTGCTTTAATGGAGATAAAGATTACTTTGGCGATGATGCTCCAAAGATTTCGGTTTGCGCTGCAAGAAAGGCATCGGGTAGATAGATTTGTGTGGGTGCCGTTACGTCCGGAATTTATGCCATTGGTGCTGCATGGTCAGGATCAGAATTTTGAACAAAGTCGGGTGGCTGTTAATGGCAATATTACGGAGATGGTAGATTTTGGTGGTCAGTTTGTATTATGACTATACGAAATACGTAACGTTGGATTAATACCCATGGCGATTCTTACTGTTACCCCTAATGCTGCTATTGATAGAACGTTGTTAGTCCCTGGATTCCGTACAAATGGAGTATTCAGGGAAATCCAACGGGATATACGCGCCGGTGGAAAAGGTGTCAATGTTGCGCGCGGAATTACGTCGCTGGGTAAGCAAGCTGAATGCTGTGGTTTTCTTGGTGGATGGACGGGAAAATATATTGCCGAACTTGCCCAACGCGATCATTTACTAACACATTGGACATGGATTGAAGGTGAATCCCGAACCTGCACAATCATTGTTGACGCTGAAACACGCGACAATACTGTCATCAATGAGCGCGGCACGCCCGTTACGTCAAAAGATTGGGAACGGCTGTCTGAAGAAATCCGTAGCCATGTAAACGAAAAGATTGTTTGCTTTTCCGGCAGTTTGCCACCGGGATCTCCACTAGATAAATACAACCAGTTGCTGCGTTACAGTGTTGAAAATGCCCGTTGTGTATGGATAGATGCCAGTGGGAGCGTACTTGAGTCTGCGCTTGAGGTGCCGGGCATTAAAGTTAAAGTCAATCATCATGAGATTGGAACAGTGATCGGGCGCACTATTCCCGGCCCCTCGTATTTAAGCTCCGTAATTCCGCTCCTGCGTAAACTAGGGCTACAGGAACTTGTTATCACGTTCGGATCGAGAGGCGCTGCCCTTGTAACACAGGATGAGGTATGGTTTGCCGTATCACCGCCTGTAAACGCGCTATGTGCGGTTGGCAGTGGCGACTCATTCTTCGCCGGCCTCCTGGTTGGGCAAGCCGCCAGTTTACCACTGCCTGACCAGCTAAAAATGGCGATAGCGGCAGGCGCTGCCAATACCTTAACGCTGGGTGGTGGATTTTTTACGATGGCCGATTACGAGAATATTCTCGCACAGGTTCAAGTTGAGCAGTTTTGAATCAAACGCCTACCACAGCTTCCGGCTTGCCACTAGCAGCAGAACGATACGCCGCCTCTACAATCTCAACAGCTCTTAATCCATCACTACCAGTTACAAGCGGTGGGCGGTTTTCCATAACTGCGTTGATAAATTCGTCAATCATGCCCTGATCGGCGTCTGATCCCCAAAAATCCCAGCGTCCTCTATTTAACCGGGTGCTATATACCGTCAGCACCTGCTTGAATGCGTTTAAGTTCACAACTCCCAGATCGCCA
>CAZBPB010000433.1:0-2166 GCA_964493565.1 uncultured Pleurocapsa sp.
TGAAGCAACGCTTCAAAATCAAGGATCGCAGCTAGCTTTAGTTGAAGCTGCGCCAGTGCCTGCCAATTTACCTCTGTCTTTGCCTTAGCAGAGACTTCTTGAGGTTGTTCCAAATCTGCCATAAAGCATCCGCGAAAATTGGCGCTAATAAAAATGACTTGTCTTCAATATGCCGATTATAAACTGCATAACCAAAGATGCACATTTTTTCATTGCTATTGAACCCCCGATCAGCGTAAATTTAGTCTACTCATACAAGCTACATCAATTGTTTGAGCCTAAAAACTCATGTATGATAGCTAAAACTTATAAGCGCTGGAGCGCGGGTGATGAGCCTGAACGACGTTTCCGCCCGTTTCAAAAGCCAACAATCTGAACCCTCATCCCAAAAATCCGTCTCTTCACTTAGCGACACGGCTGCAGCAGAGTCGTTCCGCATTCGTGCACGCATGGTCGGCGTTCTCATCCGCGACGCACGCATAAATGCAGGGCGAACCCTCGAAGAATGTGCCCGCGTGCTGCAAACCCCCTCGCAGCAGATTGAACACTGGGAATGGGGAGAAATTGCCCCCAGCCTGCCAGAACTCGAACTTCTTGCCAATTATCTTGGTGTGCCAGTCAGCCAATTCTGGAGCACGCACACCCTACAATCTGATCATCCTAACCATGCCAATTCACAGGATGAATATCTCGCGCTGCGCCACCATATGATCGGGGCGCTGCTACGTCATGCGCGGGAACAAGCCGGGTTATCAATTGAAGATATTGCTCATCACGCCAATATTGATGCTGATAATATCAAGCGATACGAACTAGGCGAAATCCCGCTGCCAATGCATGAACTGACTGTGCTAGCCAACGCCGTCAACAAGAATCTGGATTATTTCCTTGAAAGCAGCAGTCATATTGGCGAACTGCTGGCGCTGCGAGAGAAATGGAAACATTTCGCCGAACTACCCGAAGAGATTCAGGAATTTGCAGCCAATCCGCTGAATATCGGCTTCATTGAAATTGCCGCCCTGCTTAGCACTATGCCAACTGACCGCTTACGCCGTATCGGCGAAAGTGTTCTCAACATAACCATGTGAGTTTTGATCAGGAGTCGATTCCGTGAGCAGTGCACAAGAATTACAGGAACAGGGCATTAAGCAGTTCCAGCAGAAAGAATTTGAAGAAGCCTCACGTCTTTTCCAGGAGGCTGGCGCTGCTTATGAAGCCGAAGGACAGCGTGACCTGGCTGCTGAAATGCAGGTGAATTTAGGATTAACCCGCCGCTCAATGGGTGCAAATCAGGATGCGCTTGATCTCATGGGACAGGCGTTAGCTGTATTCACAGAACTTGAAGACAACAAACGCCGGGCAATGGTGCTAGGCAACATGGGGGGCGTATATATTGCGCTGGGCGATAAAGAACAAGCTGCCGACTGTTACCGGGAAGCCGCTGATATTTTTGAAGAGTTAGATGAAAAGAAGCTTCACGGCGAAACCTTGCTGGCGATTGCCAACTTGCAGATGAGTAACCGTAAGGTTGGCGACGCTGCCGCCACTTATGAAGCCGGGTTAAGCGAATTAGATAATTTAAGCGTCAGCCAGAAGATGATCAAAGGGCTAATTGGATTCAAGAATAGTTTAATGGGCGGCGGTAAGCCTGCCGTTGAATCCGGGCAAGAAAACGAAAACAGCTAGTCCTAAATTCGTCTTGCCTGTACACTAGCTGCATGAACACTTCAGAATCGTTATGGTCAAAGCGGCGGCTGCTTTTGCAGGCCGCCCTCTTTTTGTTTATTGCCAGCGTTTATTTGCTGACGTACAGCGGACGCGTGGAATCTGGTGATGCCCTGCGTTTGTATGATGGCCTTAGCAGCATCGTCAATTATGGCGATGCTGCGCTTGATCTAGCGGTTGAGCAATTTCCTCCCAGTATCTTTGATCCGCAAAATCCCCTCCCGCTACCAGATGTTGCAACCGAGCCGGCACAAATGCTCGCAGCAGCACCCTTATTCCTGCTAGCAAAATTGGTGACTGGCATCGGGTTAGCGCATACCGTCTGGCTATTTAATATCATTATCTGCGCCCTGACCTGCTGCCTATTTTTCAGTTTTGCGCTGGCACTAGGATGGAATGAAAAAGCGGCTGCCGCGGCGGCGATTGCGTTGGGGTTGGGAA
>CAZBPB010000433.1:2176-3343 GCA_964493565.1 uncultured Pleurocapsa sp.
CGCTGATGGGCTTCCTGATTCTATTGGCTGCATTCTGTCTTGAACGGTGGCGTTCACAGGCATTCCGTTCCTGGTCGTGGATTGTACTGGCACTCTTTACGTTAGCAGCTCTGGCACTGACTAAAGCCTCGGCACTAGCAGCGCTCCCGGCACTGGTGATCGTTGCGTTTCCTTCTCCGCGACAATTCGGGGAAAGCCGGACGTGGCGCGCACTGGGCATTATCTTCGGCATCCTGATCGGGATTGCGGCGCTATACCTATTTTTGGGTTACTTCGATGCTATTCCGGAATTTGCCAGTCGGTATAATCTCGTTGCCCGCTTGCGCGTGATGGACACTCGCTTTCTTGGCTACGCGCTAATGTCTTACCTTATTAGCCCTGGCGGCAGCCTGTGGGGAACTTCGCCCATGCTGCTTTTAGCCATCCCCGGCATGATAATGTTGGCTACAGCAGGGCGCTGGCGCTATATCCTTGCCAGTATCGTACTGCTTACCCTCTTTGCGGTTGGCTATGCGCTCATCAACGGACAATACTGGTTTGGTGGTCTTAGCTGGCCGCCGCGTTTTCTTGTACCGATTGTTCCATTTTTGATGCTGCTTACTCTACCTGTTTTTCAATGGTTATTTGCACGGCGCTTTGGCATCCCCGCTCTGCTCACACTGGTTTTGCTTGCATACAGCATGTGGATTCAAATTACCGGCGTTTCGCTGCCGTGGGACGTCTACGGACGGGCGCTACCTCCCGAATCGGGCGGTTTTCTCGAATGGGAAGGCGGACTGCTGAACCCAGCTTATTTCCGCTGGGTGATTATCCCAACGCTGTGGGGACAAACCCAAACAGCCATCGCATGGCTGAGGTTCGGACTGTACGGGGTTTTTATTCTGTTTGCCGGTTTCGCTGTGGTCAGCTTTACATGGTTAATAGTGCTGCTCGCGGGAACAAGACGCCGCGCAAGTTGGATTACGGGCGGATTGGTCATTATATTCGCAGCATTCACAGCTCTCGGTCTGGTGCTGTTGGCAGATGCGGATGAGCGTTACCGCGCTTACGATACTACGCTTCATGACATGCTGCCTATCATTGCGCGCGAAACCGGGAACGATGATGTCATTTTGCTGGGCAATCCTACTTTGCAATCTTACTTTTTGAACTATGACAAGCGTAGCG
>CAZBPB010000434.1:0-3006 GCA_964493565.1 uncultured Pleurocapsa sp.
ATCCGGGCGACATCCCAGACTACACAGGGAATTTCGGCGAAATAGGCGAGTCCTGTGAATTCTGCCATAAGGCTGATGCCAGGGCCGCTGGTACTGGTCATTGAGCGCGCGCCTGCCCAGCCTGCGCCGATGATCATGCCGATGGCAGCGAGTTCATCTTCTGCCTGCACGACGGCTACCGTGTCTTTGCCAGTTTCAGGATCAATTCGCAGATGTTTGTGATCCAGCACGCCATCAATTACGCTGGTGGACGGGGTGATCGGATACCATGCGGCGACGGTCAGACCGCCAAAGATTGAGCCTAAGGCTGCTGCCTCGTTGCCAGTGATTAGAATTTTCCCTGCGGTTTTGTCCAGCGGCTCAAACAGGAAGGGATCACTTTTAACCAGATTTTCCTGCGCCCACTGGGAAGCTCGCTCTGCCACGCCAAAATTCATCATGGCAGGCTTTTCTTTACCGTTGAATGTTTCCAGCAGTGCCTGACGAACAATATCCATCGAAATACCAAATAGATGTGCGCATACGCCAACGTACACCATATTGGCTATACGGTCGCGAAATTCCTGCGGCACATTGGCGGCTGTGACCGTTTCTTTTACTGGAATTTCATAATAAATGATGTCAGTCCGGCTTTGCCCCCACTTCCAATCTGAAGGGATGATACAAACGCCACCCGGAGGGAGGTTCTGAATATCTTCGGCTGCGGTAAGTTCATTGAATGTCACCGCAATTTCGGTTATTGGGCTGCGGGCAACATACCCTTCGCGGCTGGCTCGAATGGTATACCATGTCGGCAAACCCTTGATATTGGATGGAAATAGGTTTTTGCCGCTAACCGGGATGCCCATACGGAAAAGCGAGCGAATCAAGACTTCGTTGGATGTTTGGCTGCCAGAACCGTTTTTAGTGGCCACCATCAACGCAAAATCATTGATCACTTGCTCACGCTGTGGTAACTGGGCTTGCGGCTGAAGTTCTAATACCATGACGTCTCCTGAGAATGATCAGCTTTTCGCTGGGTTAACTGATGAAGTAAAAATCTATTTAATGATCCTGCAAATAGTTCACTCGATCTCCTTTTCCAGCGACGCTGCGCTGGACTCTAAACCCTCACCGCGCGACATCCTTTGCATGCGCGGCTGATGGCGAATCAAGCGAGTGTGTTCGATGAACAATTCTCGTGCGCGTTCAAAGTCACCGCTGCAAATATGATTCAGTATTTGCTCGTGATAATCCCACACGGTCTGCAAATAGTCGTAGTCAGAATAATGACTTAGTTCGGTGGCGTTATAGGCATCCCAATAGGCTTCCAGCAAGCCCATCACGAACGGGTTTTCAAGGTTGCGAAAGACTGTAAGATGAAACGAGCGATGTTCTTCAACAGGAATGCGAACAAATTTGCTGTTCAGCTTTTCACGCGCCGCCCGGATGCAATTGGACATTTCCTGAAGATCGCTTTCTGTAAGCGTTTTGCAGGCTTCATACCAGAATGCTGCTTCGATGTGATTGCGTAATTCACTGAACAGTTCGAAGCTGTGCGGGTCTTGAGCGAGAGCGATAAACAAACTCAATCGAACGGCCGGGGCAAAACTGAACTCTTTCATGCGCATGCCAGTCTTGGATTTGACCTCAACCAGACCTAAGGCACGGGCAACTTCTAGCTGTTCTCGCACCTTGCTGGCGCTTATTCCAAGGTGTTTGCTGGACTGTAATTCGCTGATAGTGGGGAGGCGGTCACCGGGACGGAAACCGTGATCCACGATATATGAAAGAAGTTCTGAATCGAGATCAATTGCAGACATAAAGAACTATTCATCTGATGAATCATATGAATAAGATGAAACAATTGTATCACTCTTTGAAAACACCGTCTATAAAGATTAGTGGATATTCACAACATCTTTAGAAAGCGCGGATCGGATTTCGCTTGCGATCCCCGCCAGATCGAGCAGATTGTGTTGAAAATCCAGTCCATCCATTTGAATAGTTAGCACCGGGCTAGCCGTCCAGCGACTGATCCAATCTTCATAGAGGTCATTAAGCTGAGCGAGATATTCAGGGGAAATGTGGCGCTCATAGCTATGCCCACGCCGCTTAATATGGTGGGTGAGCGCCTGAGTGCTGGCGCGAAGGTAAACGATCAAGTCGGGTGGGGGCAGGAAACTGCTGATGGCTGAGTATAAACGCTTATAGGCATCGTAATCGCGTTCGCTCATAGAACCTTGCTGGTACAGATTCCGGGCAAAAATTTCGGCATCTTCGTAGACTGTACGATCCTGAACAACGCTGGTTGGAAAGTCTACCAGCTTATAATGATGCTCAAGCCGCTTGCCTAGATAGAACACCTGAGAATGGAAGCTCCATGTTTTCATATCAGCATAAAAATCTGCTAGATACGGATTTTCGGCATCCGCTTCAAAAAATGGCTCCCACTCAAATGCGCTGGCAAGCAGCCGCGTGAGGGTGCTTTTACCCGCGCCAATATTCCCTGCGATAGCGACGAAGTATTTTTTCCGGGGCATCTTGTCCAATCCTCGAACAATCGTGCGGATTATAACGCCGGGAAAGGGCGGTGCAATGCAAGAGAGTATGACTGCTCATAAATTTGCTCGCAGGAAATCCAGGTGGTTCAGGCGGATTTATGTACCTTGCGGTTAGATTTACAAAACCTCATTCTCATTTCTGCGTATAATGATCTTAGTATTTAGTGATTCAATTCTGTAAGAGAGGGTAGGTATGGCAACTGATCGCTTGAGGGAAGGAATAGATGCACTTCAAAGAGGAGATCGCGCAGGCGCGCGGACGATTCTTGAGGAAGTGGTCGGTGTCGATCCGCAAAATGAATCGGCCTGGTATTACCTTGCGGCGGCGCAGGACGATCCGAAACTTCGCCGTACATATCTTGAGCGAGTGTTGATCATTAACCCCGGTAACCAGCGAGCACGGGATGTTTTGCAAAAACTGGATGAGGCAGAGGCTTCAGTTCGCGCGGCGCAAGGCAGTGCC
>CAZBPB010000434.1:3016-3340 GCA_964493565.1 uncultured Pleurocapsa sp.
CAATCAGCAGCATCTCCGTCGTCTTCAGGGGGCGTTCGCCCAATCTCAACTTCTCCTGAAGCATCGTCTGTGGGATTGGGTGCGGCTGCGAGCGGTGGATTTTCGCTACCATTCACAATTCCGGGCGCTCCCACAAAGGTGGGAATTGGTGAAATGTTTCGCGATGGCTTGCAGCTATTTCTGCGAGGCGTAGCAGCGCTGCAAAGCAAACCAGGCGTTTTTCAGGAGGAAGTTGGACAGGCAACATGGTGGCGTTTCTGGCTGTTAGTTGGCTGGTGCACACTAATTGGTGCTTTGGTTACAGCAGCGGGCGGGCTACTGAAC
>CAZBPB010000435.1:0-3338 GCA_964493565.1 uncultured Pleurocapsa sp.
TTGTATTTTCGCGGGTGCTTCAGCGAACAAAAACACCCCGGCAAGCAGAACCAGAACCTTTTGGCTTACCTTACAACAATTATTTTCGGATGAATACGAAGGAACAGTAAGTGAGCAGTGTCACGCGCGCGATGTGACAAAGATCACTGTTGCAACCCAACGTGAACAGAATGCTTGACACTGGGAATAAACCCACCTATACTCAAGACAAATCATGACAACGTTAACGACAACGTTGTCGGCATCCAAAATTGTTACTTGCGAAGGTAATTATGCGCGTTACGATGAAAGAGATTGCCAAACGAGCGAATGTCTCGATTAAGACCGTTTCTCGTGTCGTAAATGGGCAGGGTGAAATAGCCCCCGAAACCATACGACGGGTGCAGGAAGTTATTGATGAGTATGGCTACCGCCCCAACCTCATGGCGCGCAGCCTCGTTACTCAGCGTACCAATTCCATCGGCTTAATCGTCACAAACATCAGCAATCCGTTTTATCCAGAAGTTGCCCAAGCGGTGTTATCAACAGCGCGGGAAAATCATCACAATATGCTGCTGTGCAGCCACGAGAATGATGCTCAAGAGCAGCAACAAATTCTTGACTCATTGGTTGCGCAGGGTGTAGATGGCATTATCATCTTTCCTGCGCTCCAGAGCCTCCCACATCTGGCGCGGTTCGCAGACAGCTATGGTCCACTGGTCGTCGTCAACGATTCTCTAGAGCATCCGAAAGTTTCGCAGGTGCAGGCAGACATTGTGGCAGGCGCCGCGCGGGCTGTCGAATACCTCGCTGAAAAAGGGCATTCCCACATTGCCATGATCAATGCCGTTCGCTCACCGCGAGAACGTCGCTGGCGCGAACAGGGATTTAAGCGGGCAATGGCGGCGCATGGATTTTCCCCGGAAGAAGCGGTGATACTCCCCGGAGACAGAGCCGCAACAGATATCGAGGGAGGCTACGATGCCGCGAAACAAATACTGCTTGAGCACCCCGAAACTACGGCGATCTTTTGCTACAACGATATGATGGCGATTGGTGCTGTGCGAGTTTGTCAGGAACTGGGACGCAGTATTCCGCACGACTGTGCAATTGTTGGCTTTGATGACATTGCTATTGCCAGTATTGTGCAGCCGGCGCTCACCACGATTCGCATCAACAAGTATGCTTTGGGCGCTGAAGCTGCGCGTCAACTGCTATCAATGATAGAGAACGACACGGCAGTATCGTCTCGTCTGATTCTTGATGTAGACCTGGTCGTTCGCCAATCTGCCTGAAAGGAGAGAAATAGCAAAATTTTTTCGGCACCTTCGACAACGTTGTCGAAACAAACTATGTAATAAATAAGCTCCGTAGAAATGAATATTAGAGAAAGTGAGAGTAAAATGCCCTTGAAACTGTCCGCTTTCGCTCGCCCATATCGTATTCAGCTACTTCTGCTCGTGCTGGCGGTGCTTTTGGTAACGGCAACCGCAGTTGGCGCGCAAGATACCGTGAACCTGAGCGTTGCCTACTGGGGGAACAACCAGGAAGCCGCCATGATCGACGCTATGCTGTCTGCGTTTGAAGCAGAGAATCCCCATATTACTATCGAGCGTATCTGGATTCCGGATTCCTACGAGGAAAAGGTGATGACGATGATCGCCGGTGGCACGCCGCCCGATCTGATCCAGATCAGTCACACGAGCCTCCCCGGATTCGTAGATGTTTTTGCGCCAGTCCAAGTGGATGAAAGCCTCTTTTCCTCGCCGCTTTACGTGCAAGCCCTCAGCTATGAGGGAGAGCTGCGTGCTGTGCCCTTTGTCGCCAAACCGAAAGTCATGGGTATCAACATTGATGTTTTCAACGCGGCTGGCATTCCCCTTCCTAGCGCCGATACACCGCTAACGGCGGAAGAATTCAAGGATTTGGCTATCCAGCTTTCCTCAGGCGAGGGTGATACCCGGATCTTCGGTTCGGCACCGCTGTGGTTCGGTGGCTGGTTGTATGCCTTCGGGAACACGTTCTACAACGAGGATGGCACCCAGGTAACGATTGGCGAGCAGAGTGCTATCGATGCAGCACAATTCGTGATTGACGCTTCCGCAACCCACCACTATACGCCCACAGCGGTTGAAGCAACCGGGCAAAGTATGTTCGACTGGTTCCTGAGCGGACGCGTCGCCATGTATCCCGATTTTGGTCCCTGGCATATCCCGCTGGTAAAAACATCAAGCATGAATTGGACGATTGTGCCGGACCCGGAACTAGGGGAACCGCTCGAAATCAATGGCTTTGGCATTAGCAAAGACACGCTGCACCCCGAAGAAGCCAAAGCATTGGCAGTGTTTATGGGGCAAAGTGAGACGGCACAGAACATTCTTGGCACGAGCGAAGCTGCCGCAGGTGTCCCAGTCATCCCTTCAGCCGCCGAAGCATTCGCTCAGTCAATCCCCGGTCATAGCCTTGAAGCGTTCCTCTATGCCGCGCAGAACGCCCCCGTACCAGTCGGTAATCGGATGGATGCACAAATTCAGGATGAGTTCTACCGGGAAGTAAATGCACGCACCGCGCTAGGGACAGGCACCGAAGACCCGGCGATCGTCTTCCCTGAACTGCAAGATATCTTGAACGCGATGTTCAACCAGTAGTTGTAGTTCCCCAATACTAACGGGTAGGGATACGATACAGTATCTCTACCCATTTCATAAACGAAAGTTTTATCAATGGATCCTTTCATTCGGCAATTGCAGATTACGTTCACCGAACTCGGTATATCGCCCGACCTTGTGCCGCTTATCCCCTTTGTACTGGGGATGGTGCTGCTATATATCATTATTTTCAGCGCGCGATTCTTCCTCGTCCGCACCGGGCTGATAAGCTGGAAAACCGGGACGTTTTACCTGTTTATTTCCCCCTGGTTGATCGGCTTTATCCTGTTTACTTTAGGACCGATGATCTATTCGATCTACATTAGTTTGACAAGCTGGAACCTGACCAGTTCGCCTCAATGGGTCGGGCTGGGGAATTACGTCGATGCCGCAAACGACCCGCGTTTACGGCAGGCATTGGGCGTCACATTTGTTTTTGCGCTCTTTAGCGTTCCCTTGAATGTTGCGCTCTCATTTCTAGTGTCGCTGCTTATGAACGTCAAGCTGAGGGGCATTTATTTTTTCCGCACCTTCTTCTATTTGCCGCTTCTGGTGAGCGGCGTCGCTCAAGCAGTTTTGTTCAGCCGCATCTTTGACCCCAATACGGGTGTCATCAACACGGTTCTACGCACGTTCGGTATTGAGGGACCGCTTTGGCTCCTAGACCCTAACTGGGCGATGACTGCTGTCATCATCATGACTCTCTGGACA
>CAZBPB010000436.1:0-1346 GCA_964493565.1 uncultured Pleurocapsa sp.
GGTCTTGCAGGGTGACGGTTTCCAGCTTGCGCCCGGTTTCTTCGCTGATGACAGTACCACCGGTGAGAATGGCGATGTCGCGCAGCATGGCCTTGCGGCGGTCGCCAAAGCCGGGGGCCTTGATGGCGAGCACATTCAGCATACCGCGCAGTTTGTTCAACACGAGGGTTGCCAGCGCTTCGCCGTCAACATCTTCGGCGATCAAGACAATATCGCGCTTGCCGATTTGAACCATCTTCTCGAGCAAAGGAACAATATCCTGCGCTGCGCTGATCTTCTTTTCGTAGATCAGGATATAGGGTTCAGCGATGCTGGCTTCCATTGATTCGGGGCTGGTGATGAAATAGGGGCTGATGTAGCCACGGTCAAACTGCATACCTTCGACGTATTCGGTTTCAAATTCGAGACCCTTGCTCTCTTCGACCGTAACCACGCCGTCCTTACCCACTTTGTCCATCACTTCTGCGATCAAGCCACCGATTTCGTCGTCCTGAGCGGACACGCTGGCGACCTGAGCAATTTCGTCCTTGGTGCTGATGGGGGTTGCCTGGCTCTTGATGTTTTCGGCAACCTTATCTACCGCTTCCATAATGCCGCGCTTGAGCAGCATGGGGTTGGCACCGGCGGCGACGTTCTTCAGACCTTCGTTGACGATGGCCTGCGCCAATACCGTAGCGGTGGTGGTGCCGTCACCAGCGATATCGTTGGTCTTGGTTGCGGCTTCCTTCAGAAGCTGCGCACCCATGTTTTCATACGGGTTTTCGAGTTCAATTTCCTTGGCGACCGTCACACCGTCGTGGGTAACAGTCGGCGCGCCGAACTTCTTATCCAGCGCAACATTACGACCCTTAGGGCCGAGGGTGGTTGCTACAGCTTCAGCAACCTTATCTACACCACGCTGCAAATCGCGGCGTGCTTCATCGCGGAACAGCAATTGCTTTGGCATGTTTCCGTGTCTCCTTAAGTCTGATTGATTTATGTATTCGTGGGTTTACTGCAAAACGCCGAGGATGTCTGCTTCCTTCATAATCAGAAGCTTCTTGCCCTCGATCTTGATTTCGGTGCCGGCATACTTGGCGAACAGAACCTTATCACCAGCCTTCACGTCCATTGGAACACGGTCACCGTCTTCATCACGGCGGCCTTCACCAACGGCCAGAACGACACCTTCCTGCGGTTTTTCCTTTGCGGTTTCGGGAATGTAGATACCGCTGGCAGTCTTTTCTTCCTGTTCCAGTGGTTCAACAATCACGCGGTCACCCAGGGGGCGAATATTCATTTAAAACCCTCCATCTACTGTAGGTCTTAACAGAAATTTAGCACTCTAGCCATGTGAGTGCTAATCT
>CAZBPB010000436.1:1406-3330 GCA_964493565.1 uncultured Pleurocapsa sp.
ACGCAAAATTATTATGAAGGAAGATTACTGGTTTAGATTTGTCCAAACTGCACGAATTTCATAAATTGAGTTCACCCCGAAAGCGAAAATGGGTGTAAAGTGTAGTTAAGAAAAATTACGTAGAGGAAGGGGGCCAATTTGGAAGTACGTGACGAACATCAATCACATAGCCCTCGATCCCTGTCGTCGTGACGGGTGGCTACCCTTTGAAGGGTAACGCAGTGAAATGAATAAATACCGTGCAAGAGAGCCGCGCTGTTGAATTTGAGCGCGGCTTTTTATTTTGCTTTGCGCTTTCAGAACGATAAGCGTGCAGTTCAGCAAGGCGAGCCTGACTCATTTTTTCCAGAACTTCGCGCCAGCTATCGCGATATTCACTGAGCGCTGCGACCACAGTCTCAGCAATTGCCAGGTTGCGATACCATTTTTTGTTGGCGGGAATAACGTACCAGGGAGCATTCTCTGTGCTGCATTTTTCGAGCGCGTCGCTATAGGCACTTTGATAATCATCCCAGTACTGGCGCTCACGCCAATCTCCCGGTGACAGTTTCCAAGCCTTGTTCACATCTTGTTCCCGGGCAAGCAGGCGTTTCTCCTGCTCATCTTTAGAGATATGTAGAAAAAACTTAATCACAATAGTGTCCTGACAAACGAGAAGATTCTCGAAGGCATTGATCATCTCATAACGCGCCTGCCAGATTTTGCGGGGCACCAGATCGTGAACGCGCACCACCAACACATCTTCATATTGCGAGCGATTGAAGACCGTGATCATGCCTCTAGGGGGTGTTACTTTATGTACGCGCCAAAGGAAATCGTGGGCGAGTTCTTCAGGGGTTGGCACTTTGAAAGATTCGACGCGGCAGCCCTGTGGATTCACATCACCAAAAACATGACGAATGGTGCCATCTTTGCCGCTGGTATCCATCCCTTGAATGATGATGAGAACGCTGTTTTTCCCGGCGGCATAAAGTTCTTCCTGCAGCACATCAAGTTCGTCTTTCAACGTACTCAGCCGCGCTTCAGCTTCCTCTTTATGCAGCGTAGTAACTGGATCTGCCGAAATTGACTTTAGTTTGACCTTGCTTCCCGGAGTTACGCGGTACGAATCAAAGTTGACTGCCATACAATGCCTCCTGAACAGCGTCCATGTCGCAAGGTTAGATTTAACGCAAGCGATAAAGCAAAACAGGTTCGGTCACAACGCCCATCAATCAGATTGTTGTTCAGCCTTGACCTGATCTGCGGGCGATACTTCATCTTCATCATCGGGCTGCCATACATCGCTGGCAATATCTATGTAGAGCCTGCCATCCAGATGATCCGCCTCGTGCTGGAACACGCGCGCCAGCCAGCCTTTCGCTTTCATCTTGACCGGCTTACCGTAACGATCCTGTCCACGAATGACCACTTCTTCATGACGATCTACAGTACCCACCCATCCGGGAATGCTGAGGCAGCCTTCAACGCCTTCAACCATTTCTTTACTCAGCTTCACAAATTCGGGATTGGCGAATACGAAGAGCACGCCAGCGTTTGCGCCGTACTCTTTTTTGCTCTCCTCGTCATCCGGCAAACGAGCGATGAAAACGCGCAAAGGCACAGCCACCTGCGGCGCCGCCAGACCAACGCCGGGCGCTTTTTCGAGTGTTTCGACCATGTCATCAATAAGGGTTTGAAATTTGGAATCAAAACTGGTCACTTTATGCGCGCGCTTGCGCAAAATCGGGTTGTCAGGCTGGATGATTGGCAAGTTTGCCATGTTTGTATCGCTTTCTGCTTACGACCACCGCAAACGGCGGCTATTTGTTATGCGTTATGATGAATTTGAGTACTGCCATTATAACGATGTTTTCGCCTATTGGGAGATCGGTTCAGTATGGTTCGGAGAGTGGTGACTTTCGAGGATATTGCCTGATGATAA
>CAZBPB010000437.1:0-464 GCA_964493565.1 uncultured Pleurocapsa sp.
CTTGCCTGTGTATCACAATGCTTCACGCAAGCATGATCAACTGCTGCGCGAGATTGCGACCCATCATTTTGCCGATGCCCTCAATGAAACCATTGGTCTAGACTGGCGAAAGCTGCGCCCTGATCTCGCGATTGACCCGACGGATCTCCCACAGCCCCATGACATAGACATAAGTTAGGAGAAGCGATGCGCATACGCGGTGCACCGTTATTTTTAGGACTGTTTGCGTTAATCACGCTGGTTTTGGCCGGTGCAGCAGTCGGGAAAAGACTGGGTGCAGCGGAGAGGGAGGGCGCATATTTGGCGCTGTTGGCAATGGTGATCGTTGGTTGGTTGTTTATTCGCCGTAAATGGTCGCGGCCATGATCTACTGGTTGTTCACCGATGGTCGTGATCTGCTTTCCGCGTTTCTGCCGCTGCTTTTGTGTGCCGCCCCGCTCATGATCATTACCACAGCGCTGTTT
>CAZBPB010000437.1:474-1755 GCA_964493565.1 uncultured Pleurocapsa sp.
CCGAATGACAGTTCCAAGCGCGTACGATACCTGTTCTATCTAACCTATCCAATAACTGTGATTGCCGTCACCGCTGTTTACGTGACAGTTTTCAGTAATCTCGCCGCACAGCGCGGACGTGCTTCCCTCAACGGTATTCTAAAAATACTGGTCGGCGCACCGGCAAACACCAACGATGGCCGCCTGCTGATCTTCGCCCTCATCCTCATCTTCATTTTGTTGTTGACTGTCGTGTTTCTACACAGCCTTTTGCGTGAAGGCGGTTGGCTGCGCGAACGAATAGATCGCTTGCGCGTGCCGGTCGCCAGACGTGGCGCGTTAGGCTCATCGCATTTCTGCAGCATGCGCGAATACCGTCGCTTTCGCCGTGAAGATACTGAAGGCATGACGCTGCTCGGGGCATTCTGGGGCGAGCGCAAACGCCGTCTGGACTTTGGCAGCGGACGATTTTGTCTGAGCGGTGAGGATATTGCGCGTGGCGTCTTAACCCTTGGCGGTCCTGGATCAGGAAAAACACAGGGCATCATTTTGCCAGCGATTGCTGACCGGATGATGCTGGGACATTCGCTGGTGGTCGCCGATCCACAGGGTGAGATTACGGCTCATGTATTGAAATACGCGGCAGTTACCCGCCATATGGTGGTGGTCCACGATCCCACCAGCCCTACCGGTCCGCGCTACAACCTCGCTGAAGGCATCGAAAACGTATCTGACGCCCGCGCGATTGCCGATGTACTAGTACCCTCGGCACCAGGCGATCATCGTTTCTGGTCAGATAGCGCCGCTGCCCTGCTCGCCGCATGTCTGATTCGCTTTGACAATCTTGGCAATATTTACAATGCGATGAATGACATTAAAGGCTTGGCATCCAGCTTAAAAGCCGAAAAAGACGACGCGCGGTTGCTCGCCAACAGTTTTATTGCCTCAGCAGGTTCCGATAGCAAAGTAGCTTCCAATGTCATTGCCATGCTGGCAACCGCGCTCACCGGTTGGGCGTCTACA
Organism: uncultured Pleurocapsa sp.; assembly: GCA_964493565.1. Classification (GTDB taxonomy): domain Bacteria; phylum Chloroflexota; class Anaerolineae; order Aggregatilineales; family Phototrophicaceae; genus Flexifilum. The sequence goes on from CAZBPB010000437.1 coordinate 1,477, forward strand.
GATGTACGCGCCAATACCGCCGCCTCCGATTTCGATGCCGATTCAATCGTCCAGCAGCCTACGGTGGTGGTATTGACCTGTCCGGGACGAATGCGCGCCGTCTACGCGTCATATCTGGGTGCGACGCTGCGAAAACTGATGCTCGATCTGGACACCATCGGCGAGCGCAATCACGGCCCGCTGCCGGTGCCGGTGGGCATTATCCTCGATGAATTTCCCACACTGGGCAAGCTCGACAGCATCGTTTCTGACATCAATCTGGTACGTAAGCGGCGAATT
>CAZBPB010000437.1:1857-2627 GCA_964493565.1 uncultured Pleurocapsa sp.
GCGGATACGGCCGAGTTCTACAGCAAAGCCAGCGGTACGGCCACCACCGATGCCAATACCGACGACCCGAACAGTCACCTTCGCCAGCGTCCGCTTCTGACCATTGATGAGATCATCTCGCCACAGGTGGGCAACTGCACGATCTTCGCCCGTTATGTGGAAACCGGGTTCGCAACCCAGGCGATTCTGAATGCTCGACTGACCCGTTTCTATGAACGTGAGGACTGGAAACTACGCTTACAACAAGTAGAAGACGCTGCGCCAATGCTCTTAGAACGCGGGCTAGAAATGGGCTTTGTACCGGATCACCAGCACTTAGGTAATACACCGTCTAAGCAACCACCTACGCCTCATAAAGATGAACGCCTTGCAGAAGCGGCACGGATAACGATGAGAGATGTCCTTCAAAAGAAGGCTGGTCACACCAAAGCGACAGCACAAACAGAGCTGGAGATGAACCTATGAGCCTGAACAAGCAGAAAATGGTTCGTGAAATCAGCAACCGCACTCATGTAACCAATGGGGATGTGCGAAAGGTGCTTCATGCGCTATTCGAAGGGTGGATACAGGAACTGGCAAATAGCGGACGTATAGAAATTGAGAATTTTATGGTTATGGAAATAGAGCACCGAGATCATGAAGAGGGGCAGCCACAGCTTCGTCGCCTTATGGTTCGACCATCACGCAGCCTAAGAGCAAGACTCTCAGTGATTCAAGCAAAGAAAAACCCGGCCATCAAATGACCGGGCTTCTGTTTATAGATCGAAATC
>CAZBPB010000437.1:2637-3329 GCA_964493565.1 uncultured Pleurocapsa sp.
GGGGGACTGCTCGATATCGGTTTCTAAATGCGGGTTGTGAGGATGCCAGTCGCGGAGCTCGCGAATGAGCGTTTTATCGCTTTCAATGTAGGCTTCCAGACTGCCGATTTTCAGATCTTCCCAAACGCCCGACATCCCATCGAGTTGCGCGACCCCCTCAGCCAATTCCGGCCCCTCAAGAATACCCGGCACCAGATACTCGCGGAATTCCTGCTCAAACTGCTGCGCCGCTTCTTCACTCTCAAAATGCGCCATTTCCAGCGTACGCGCACCGAGCATATAGCGGTCGTCCAATCCGTTCTGCTCTAGTTCAGCAAACAGGTTGGCGGGAAGATTTGGAAACTCGGTGACATACAGTGCCGTGCCCAAAGCTTCGCCATCAGGCGTGAGGGTCTGGAAATAATCCATCTGCCAGTGATGCGAAATGGTTGGTTCAAGTTCGCCCGTAGATTGCTGCATCAGATCCTCCCAGGTCGGATCCTCCGCTGAAAATGCGGGCAGTTCTGCTGTTTCCAGATCACTGATGACCTCCACTTCCGATCTGTGCAGGAACCCGTTGTCATCGCTCACGTTCCAATAAGGATTGGGTTCATGTTCGAGCAAGACACCGAGGGACACGAAGCGATCGGGTGGCCCTTCGCTAAACAAGCGCAAATCCGCCCGATCACGCTGCAATTCTCCGTTTTGAACCG
>CAZBPB010000438.1:0-2504 GCA_964493565.1 uncultured Pleurocapsa sp.
AGCAGCATTGCTAGCAAAAAGATACGTTTCAACGGCTCGTCCCCCCGCGCCACCCACTGAAGGAGGGGGAACAGCCGCATAATCGGCGATGATTGCTCAGAAATAACATTGTGCTGAAAGAGGCCGGCGCAATCCTCCGCGCCCCTACAGTGTCAACGCAGCACATGCGCCGTCTATACCTTTTCGCGGTTGTCCCTGTAAACCCATCAGCCAAACGCGGCGCCGGGGAATAACCACGCAAAAGCCTCTGGCAGCACACTTCGGAAACCGACCAGCGAATGCCCGCTGCCACTTTCGATAAATTTCAATTCCAGATCCTGCCAGTTTGCTATACATGTTCTGTGCAGGCCTTAAGAAACGGCTTTTTGCCTCATACCGCCCGACCGTGGTGAATATTCGTTTGGGCAGGTTGGCGTTAGTTTCATAACGGCGGTTCAGGTCTTGAAACACTTCAGCATTTGCCCCTTTTGCATTCAACGGCGGGGAAACTGCCATTAGCCGCGAGAACATGGACGGGCTGCGCGCAGCAGCAGCCATTGCCGCCACCGCGCCTTCATCCACACCGCCAATGCCCACCCGTCCGCTGTCCACGTAATAACGGGTTTGAATATAGGGGATCAATTCTGTCAGCAAAAAGACAGTGAAGCGCTCGCCGTCAAAATATTCTGCGGTACGGTTTTCACCTTCCGCGCTCTGGATCATGGCGATCACGGTGGGGATCATGCGCTGGTGCTTGATCAGCGCGTCGGCAATGTACGGCGCTTGCAAGGGGCCGGCCATCCATTGCCCATCATTCAAAATCATCAGCGGGTAGACCGAGCCTGAGCCATAGCCGGGCGGGGTATAAACCCACAGTTTACGGTTATGAAAGCCAAGTTCCTCGCTGGTAATGTCGTGTTCATAAACTTTCCCGCGCACCACAGCGTTCAGCGCCGACCAATCCGGGAAAGGGCGCGCTGCGGGCATACGCAGCACCGAAACGTCCATCTGCGCGGTCTGCATTTTCAGGGGGTTAAGCGCATCGGTGCCCCAATGTCGAGCCACGCGCCCGAGCAGATCGCGATCTCCGGCAAGCGGCGTCATCGGGTCATCAATCACGATCATGTAATCCAGCAGGTCATCAGGCTTGAAGGTTTCAGTTACATACCACAGGCGCGTACCGATCAGGTTAGACATTGGCGCAAACGGTGGGTCGCCGGGCAAGGTGTCGAGGTTTAACGCGGCGCTGGTGGTTCCCTGGCGATCCAGCACAAAGGTCGCCTTATCGCCTTCCACCCAGGGCCAAACCGTGCGTTCTTCCAGCAGCACATCCACCATCGCCTGACGATCATTGTCGTTTGGCGTAGCTTTTGCTTCTTGCAAGAAAGAGTCGAAGGATATCCATTCAGCCATATCTGAAGACCCCTGAGTGAAAATTATCCGGTATATTCGCCGATTGTAACATCTTCGCGCACTTGTAACAGCATCGTCAAGCGTTAGGTCTCTACGGTTCCTTTATCTGGATGAACCAGCAGGGTCGGTACCTGCGCGCATTCCATCACCGCGCGGGCAACACTGCCAAAGATGACGCGGGCAAGGCCGGTACGTCCGTGAGTGCTCATCACAATCAGATCGACATTTGAGTCGCGCACATAATTACAGATGGCGGTGGCAGCGTTTGAACCATCCACCACTTCACAGCGGGTGTTAACGCCACTTTCACGCATCTCGCTGCAAAGACCGTTCAGGTACAGCACCCGCGACTGCCGCAGTTCATCCACTGCCGATTGCTGCCCTGCCAGCGTTAGTTCCGGGGTGTAAGATTGCGCCGGGGCAGAAAATACACTAAAGAGAATAATCTCAGAACCGTTGCTCAAGGCAATATCAATCGCATGGGGCAGCGCCCGCTGTGACCAGCCTGAGCCATCTAAAGGCACTAAGATTTTTGGGTAGCGATTCGTTTGGGTCATTGTAATTTCCTCTCAATAAGTAATTTAGGCTGCGCGGTTGTGTTTTTCCTATTGTAAAAGATTTCGCGTCGTTCGCCGAAACGATCAGCGCCTTGACCCCGCCGTTAAAATCACTATAATTCTCCGACAAAATCTATGAAAATCTATAAAAACCGGGATATTTATGGAAACTACACTCCCCGTGTCATCAAGTACTACGCCTGAAAATACTCAGAGTGGCAATACGCCCAATTTGACCATCGCCCACAATTTGAAAATCGGCCTGTTCCATCTCGGTTCAGGCATGGCGGACGTGATGACCACCGGCATCTGGAACCGGATCATGATCAGCGATCTCGGTTTCAACGCCACGCCGATTGGCCTGCTGGTGGCGCTGCGCTATTTCCTTGCGCCTCTGGGGGTATGGGCAGGCCGCAAAAGCGACGAACGCAGTATTTTCGGCTACCGGCGTTTGTTCTGGATCTGGCTTGGGCGCGCCATGATGGTGCTGAGTACGGTGATGCTTGGCTTCATGACTGCCAGCATTGCGCGCGGGGTGGAAGTCACGACTATAAC
>CAZBPB010000438.1:2514-3323 GCA_964493565.1 uncultured Pleurocapsa sp.
CCCGCGCGGTTGGCATCGTGTGGACGTTCCTGCTGGTCGGCTTCACAGTTGCCGGTATCTTCTTCGGCGTGCTGCTGCCCTCTGGCGAAGGCGAAGCAAGTGGCGGTTATTCACCTGAAACCCTACAAAACTTATTCCTGATCGCCGCCATTGTACTGGGCGCGCTGTGGGTATTCTCGCTGTGGGGCGAGGAAAAGCGCAACACGACTGTCGTTAGCAAGCAGGATGAGCGCGAGAAGTCATCTTCAATTCTGTCAGATTTGAAACATGCGTGGCGTATTCCTGCCACGCGCTACTTCTTCTGGTTCCTCGGGCTTTCGATGCTATTCGCCTTCTCGCAAGACCTGATTTTGGAGCCATTCGCGGGTGACGTGTTCGATATGCCTGCGCGTACCACCACTCGTTTTGCTGCTTACTGGGGCAGTATGGCGATTTTAGGCACGATTGTGTTCATCTTCCTCTCGCGCCGTTACAAGCGGCTGACCAACACGATGATGAATTACATCGGCGTAACGGTGCTGCTGATCACCTTCCTGCTGCTGGCGCTGTCGTCGCTGGCGAATATTCGCGGTCTGGTGACACCCGCCCTGATCACGCTGGGCATCGGGCTGGGCATCTGGAACGTAGGCACGCTGGGCATGATGATGGACATGAGTCCGTTTGGAAAAGCGGGAACTTTTCTCGGCTTCTGGTCGCTGGTGGTCACCTTTGCGCGGGGCATCGGCGTATCTGGCGGCGGCATTTTGCGTGACGTGTTTCTCAATTTTGGCGATACCTATGCGCTGGCTTACGGGCTGGTATTTCTGGTG
>CAZBPB010000439.1:0-3280 GCA_964493565.1 uncultured Pleurocapsa sp.
CGGGGAAGGCGTGCGGGTGAACGCGATTGCGCCCGGTTTTTTCATTGGTGAGCAAAACCGTGCGTTATTGCTGAATGATGATGGCAGTTTGACTTTGCGCGGGCAGTTGATCTTAGAACATACGCCTGCTGGACGTTTTGGTGATCCCGATGATCTGATCGCCACGTTGATCTGGCTATGTAGTCCGGGGGCGCGCTTCGTCAATGGCGTAGTCGTGTCAGTTGATGGCGGTTTCAGCACGTACAGCGGCATTTAGCCAATCAGGCTGTTAGGAGAGTTGTTATGAAACTGGGGATCGGCTTTTACCGGAATATGCTGACGCCAGAGAACTTTCGCTTTGCACGGCAAGCAGGCGCGACGCATATCGTCGCGCATCTGGTCGATTACTTCAAAGATACAGATAGCCTGTCTACGGGCAGCGGCGGCGAGTTATGGGGCGTGACGCAAAATCAAGATAAGTTGTGGTCATACGAAGAATTGCGGGACTTACGTGCTGTGGTCAATGCCGAGGGCTTGGAACTAGAGGCAATCGAGAACTTTGATCCATCGCACTGGTCGGACATTTTGCTGGACGGACCAAACAAAGCGAAACAGATGGAAGGCTTGAAGACCATTATTCGTAACATGGGGCGGGCGGGCATCCCGATCATGGGCTACAACTTCAGCATCGCCGGTGTATGGGGGCGGGTTGAAGGGGAATTTGCCAGAGGACACGCGAAGTCAGTTGGCTATATCGAGCGGCTTGCTCCCCAACAAACACCTATCCCCAACGGCGCCGTGTGGAATATGATGGTCGATCCTGACGCGCCGGCAGGTTCGGTGGGCGCGGTAACTAACGAAGAACTATGGCAACGGCTCACTTATTTTCTAAACGAACTCGTGCCTGTGGCAGAAGAAGCGGGAGTTCGCCTCGCCGCGCATCCAGAAGATCCACCCCTGCCTGTATTACGCGACACAGCGCGGTTGGTTTACCAACCGCATCTGTTTGATAAGTTACTGGCAGTAGTTTCCAGCAAGCACAGCACCTTAGAGCTGTGCTTAGGCACAGTCAGCGAAATGACTGAAGGTGACGTTTATGAAGTCGCCGATAAATACAGCCAAGCGGGCAATATCGGTTACATCCACTTCCGGAATGTTGTCGGCAAAGTTCCCGACTATCGTGAAGTGTTCATTGACGAGGGCGACATTGATATGTACCGCGTGTTGACTATTCTGCACAAGAATAACTACGATGGTGTGCTGATCCCAGACCATACGCCGCAGCTTGAGTGTGACGCGCCGTGGCATGCTGGCATGGCATATGCATTAGGTTGGATACGCGCATCATTAAGCGCTATTGAACGCGTTTAGACGAGACAGCACAGCGATGACCTTACCAGCAGATCGTTACTTTAGTCCTGATCCCGCGCAGAAGAGGATAGCGCAGCAGCTTTACAATACTGCTGCGTCCCTGCCGTTGATTTGTCCGCATGGACACGTCGATCCGCGCGTGTTTGCCGACCCAGAGTACTCATTCGGCACACCTGCCGATCTGCTGATCATCCCCGATCATTACATCTATCGGATGCTGTATTCAAACGGCGTGCCGCTAGAAAAACTTGGCATTTCGCGCCTTGATGGTAGCCCTGTTGAGTCTGACCACCGCAAAATCTGGCAGCTTTTTGCCGACCATTTCTATCTATTTCACGGCACGCCAACGGGAATGTGGCTGACTGATGAACTTCAAACAGTGTTTGCCATCAAAGAAAAGTTGAATACCAATACCGCGCAGATAATCTATGACCAGATTGCGGCATGTCTGGCTTCCCCTGAATTTCGCCCACGCGCGTTGTACGAGCGCTTCAATATTGAAGTTCTGTGCACCACTGATCCAGCTAGCAGTCGCCTTGAGGCACATCAAGCCATTCGTGAGTCGGGTTGGAGAGGACGCATCTTGCCGACCTTTCGCCCTGATGCAGTGATTAATCTAGATACAGCAAATTGGCATACTCACCTTGATGCCCTAAGTGCTGCCAGCGGGATTATGATCACGAATTACCGCCAGTTTATTCAAGCATTGGAAGTGCAACGTGCCCACTTTAAAGCGATGGGCGCAACAGCAACCGATCATGCAGCGTTGACACCATATACGGAGGAATTAGCCGAGCAAGAAGCTGAACAACTCTTCGCCCGTGCCGTGAAAAACAATCTATTAGCCGATGACGCGAACCGTTTTACGGCGCATATGCTGATGCAAATGGCGCGAATGAGCGTGGATGATGGATTGGTTATGCAGCTTCATGTTGGCTCACTACGCGATCATCATACGAAGATTTTCCAGCACTTCGGACAAAATACAGGCGCGGACATACCAATCATTACTGAGTTCACGCGGAATTTGCGTCCACTGCTAGAAGAGTTTGGTTCCGACCCACGCTTTACGCTAATCCTATTTACGCTAGATGAAGCTACCTACTCGCGTGAGTTAGCGCCACTTGCCGGACACTATCCAGCCGTACAGTTAGGTCCGCCTTGGTGGTTTCATGATAGCTTTAATGGTATGCGTCGCTATTTTGATCTGGTGATGGAGACAGCAGGTTTGTATAACACCGCAGGATTCAACGATGACACCCGCGCTTTTCCTTCGATTCCAGCCCGGCACGATCTGTGGCGTCGCGCTGCTGCGGATTGGTTAGCGGGCATGGTGGTACGGTTCCTTATTGATGAGGAAGACGCCACCACTATGATGTATAGCTGTGCCTATGGTCTGGCACGCGATACTTATCATCTATACAAGGCTTGAGACTAGGCGTTGGTTGGCAGCAACATCCGATCTAGCATCGTATACCAGCGCTGGAGATTATGGCGTTGTACCAGCTCTTGTGTTTTCTCCCGCTGGAAACCCGCCATGTGCATATCGCCACTGCTTTCATACAGCCGTGCCTGACATAGCCGCGCCCGAATTTGATGCGAAACAATGCCTAGATCGATAGTGCGGAGCAACCCCTCAGAAATTTGAGACCGCACCGTTTCCGTCGGACCTTCGCTCATCAGTAACGCGTATCCGCACAAACTTTGGGAAGCTGTGCTGCTGAAGGGAATATCGAACTGGGAGAGCCATTTATTGAGTGCTTTCCCGGCTTCCGAGAAATGGTGTGCCGCTTTCGGGAAATCGATACGCCTAGCTAGTTCAATATAGCCGAGCGCTTCCTGTCGGTGACCTTCGATCCACTCTATTTGGGCTGGTACATCACCATGATGCCGCGCAAAATACTCGATCATTGGTTCTTGCTGTGCGTGA
>CAZBPB010000440.1:0-3274 GCA_964493565.1 uncultured Pleurocapsa sp.
GTGCGGGTGGTGGCGGATAACATCGAACAGTTTGTTGGCCTTACCCGCCCCGGCGAGCAGATGACGATTCGGGCGCTGGATAACATCACCCTATCCAGCAGCAATGCCGAGGCGCTGGAAGCCATTTTCAACGGACAGGAACAGCCCGGCTTTGGGGCGCGGGGGCAGCGGGTAGATCTGGTCTTCACTGCTAACGGCGTGCAGATCAGCACCGGCCCCGGTTTTGCGCCCACGCCGGTTGAAAGCGCCACGCCGATGCCCACGCCCACCGACCCGGCCGGGGCGCTGATCGCCGCGCTGACGCCTACGGCAACGGTCGGCCCCAGCCTGACACCTTCCGATACTTATACGCCAAGCAATACCCCGACGGATACGCTGACGCCAAGCGCCACGTTCACGCCATCAAACACATTCACGGCAACCAACACACCGCCGGATACACCGCTGCCGAGCGCAACGCCAACCGACGCGCCAACGGCAACTAATACCCCGCTGCCTACAAATACGCCTGTGCCATCCGTGACGGCTGCGCCTAGCGATACACTGATCCCGACGGCAACCTTTACGCCGACATCCACTTCAACGCCATCACCGACGGTGAACCTGCCGCCGCGCTCTACGCCAGCCAACGCCACGCCCACGAAAGGGGCTTAACGCTTATGTTCGGCTTTTACGCCACCATTGCCCGCTATTACGATTCCGAGCATTACGACAAGGATGAAGATCTGCCGATGTACGGCGAACTGGCAGACGAGGCAGACGGCTCTGTATTGATCATTGGCAGCGGTACCGGGCGGCTGGCGCTGTATCTGGCGGGCGCAGGGCATCATGTGCATGGCATCGAAATTGAAGGGGCGATGCTGGATCGGGCACGCGCCAAACGCGACACAAGGCATTTAGAGGAACGACTGCACTTTCATCTGGGCGACGCGCTGACGTATAGACTGGATGAGAAATTCGATCTGGCGATCATCCCCTACAATACCTTCATGCACTTTCTGGATCAGGCGGCGCAGTTAAAGCTGTTGAAGCGCCTGCGCGCATGGCTGAACGACGGGGGGCGACTGGTGATTGACCTGCCCAACGCCGGTGACGCTTTCGGCTCGCAAGATACCGACTCGGTGATTCTGGAGCGCACGTTTCTGGAACAGGAAACGGGCCATCTGGTGATGCAGCAGTCGGTCAGCCGCCTTGATCGTACCGAACAGTTGATGGAAATTACGTGGTTTTACGACGAGATCACCGAAGACGCTACGCTGAAACGCACGATTGTGCCGGTCACGGTACGATACTTCTTCGCCAGCGAAATGAGGCTGCTTTTGGGGGCTGCGGGTTTTGAGGTTGAAGATATTTACGGCGATTTTGACGGATCGCCGTATGAAGATGGCTGCCCGCGCATGATCGTGGTGGCGAGGTAAGGCGGGCGCCAGCACAACCGGTTATCAGCTAGCGAGTTATGCGCTTATGAAACGGCTACTGCTCTTAATTTACCTGTTCGGCAGCGTCCTGCTTGCCGCCTGTGATACTACTCCTTCCGCCACCGTTGAACCTACATACGCGCTTTCAGCGCCGACACTGGAGGCTACCGGGGTTTTTTACCCGCGCGCACCCACCAGCGATTCTTCAGAGTTTCAGATCGCAGGCCAGAATGACCCGACAGCGGCAGCGGTTGCCAGCGGCGGGGAACTGCCACCACTACCGGTTGGCACCACCATTTTGGGCGATCCACGCCAGCACGTAGTGATCACCGCCGGAGACGGCACCCAGATTAACGCCTCGCTGTACCTGCCAACCGGCGGCGAACCCGCATACCCGGTGCTGCTGCTTGCAGACTCTAGCGATGCGTGGGGCAGTTTCCCGCTGCAACTGCTGGATGAAGGGCTAGCGGTGCTTTCGCTGGAATTACGCCCGAACGCGCCGCTAGGTGATGTGCTGGCAGCATTTAATGCGCTGCTGGGATTGACCAATATTAACGTTACTGCCGTCGGCGTGGTTGGCGCGGGGGCAGGCGCTGATCTGGCGCTGGCGGCCTGCGGCGGGGGTATTCCATGCAGCGCGCTGGCGTTGATTTCCCCGCAAACAGCCAGCGAACAGGGCATGTTTGCCTATAACCCGCGCCCGTTGTTCATGGCTGCCGCCAGCGACGATGCGGCTGGTACTACGGCGATCAATACTTTACGGGCGGTTGCGCGGGGTACGGTGGAGCATCCGGTTGTTGCCGGGTCAGGGATTGGCGCGGCGCTGGTTGCCAATGATCCATCGCTGGCAGACCGGCTTGCGGGGTGGCTGCAATTCAGCATGTCTGGCAGCTAGAACTGCCGCCAGATACGCAATCCGATTCTATTCGCCTGTACCTGCGGGCAAGAATGATCGTTGAAGAAAGCGTATTCCGGCGGCGACCTGCTCTGTGCGCTGCGGGGAAAGCGAGCCGATGTATTCGCCCAACTGCGTCGTGTCTAGTTCAGCGACTTTTGATACCTCGATCACACTCTGCTTTGGCAAATTGGCTTCGCCCACATCAAGCAGCACATTTCCCGACATACTAACCCGCTTTAGATTGGTGGTCAGCTCGCAAACTGCCACTTTATTCTGATATGGATCAATCGCTATCACCACATGAGGATGAGGGATGCGCGCTTCCTGATCTTCAGCGTTTTGGAGATGCAGCCAGTAAATATCGCCGGAACGTATCATCAGGCTAACCTAGCATTTTCAAGACGGCGTTTGCGATTGCGCGCACCTGCGGCTGAGAATCGTTCGTCATTTGCTGGATAGATGGGACAGCACGCGCATCGCCGATATTTCCAAGGGCCTCCACAATCGCAAAACGCACCTGCCAATCTTCGCTCGAAAGCACGGCGATCAGCGGGTTAACAGCGCGGCCGTCGCCAATGTCGCCTAATAAGCTGGCGACGAGTTCTGTGGCTTGCGGAGACTCGACGGTGAGCGCGTGGATCAGGTCTGGCAAGGCTTTTTCGCCAAAGGATTCAAGCGCCTCACGGGCTGTCCACGAAACATTCTGTACAGGATCGGCTAATGCTTCGATCAGCGCGTCTATGGCCTGCGGATCGCCAATTTGACCGAGCGCGTAGGCAGACTTCACGCGTACAGCGGTGTTCTCGTCGTGGGTGGCGACAATCAGGGCAGGCACGGCGCGGGCATCGGCTATCTTGCCCAGCGCGTGAACAATGTTGTGGCGGGCTTGCGCGTTTGCGTCGTCCAGCGCATTGATCAGCGCGGGCGTGGCGGCGACACCATAACGCACCAGCGTCCA
>CAZBPB010000441.1:0-3267 GCA_964493565.1 uncultured Pleurocapsa sp.
TGGCGCCGGCAAAACGACGCTCGTCCGCAACATTCATACATTGATGACAATGGACGACATGCGCCGCGAAATTTCGCGGGGCGCGATATTCCTTCAAGACAACTTTATCTCAGCGGTTGGGCGTTTGGAAGATATGCCGCCAATTACGCCCGACAAAGTGATTGATCTCCCACACCATATTGTAATTCCAGGGCTAATCAACACACATCATCATATGTTTCAGACCCTTACGCGTGTCGTTGCTCAAGATAAGGAGCTTTTTGAGTGGTTAACACGACTCTACCCGGTGTGGGCGCGCCTCGATTCTGAAGCAGCTTATATCTCTGCCAAACTGGCAATGGCAGAGCTAATCCTTTCAGGATGCACGACCTCCAGCGATCATCTGTATATCTATCCCAACGATGTCGAATTGGACGATACAGTACGCGCGGCGCAGGAGATAGGCTTGCGATTTCATGCTGCGCGCGGCTCGATGAGCGTGGGCGAAAAACAGGGCGGGCTGCCGCCAGATCGTGTTGTGGAAGATGAGGATATGATCCTGCGGGACACCCGTCGCCTGATCGAAGCCTATCATGATCCCTCGCCCGGCTCGATGTTGCAGATTGCTGTAGCGCCGTGTTCGCCATTCTCGGTAAGTCAGGATTTAATGCGCGAGTCTGCAAACCTGGCGCGTAGTTATCATGTTCGCTTGCATACCCACCTGGCGGAAAATACCAATGATGTTGCCTATAGTTTGGAAAGATTAGGCGTATTGCCCGGCGATTATGCGCAGGAAACGGGTTGGCTAGGTGAAGATGTTTGGCATGCCCACTGCGTTTTTCTGAATGATCGAGAAATCGGGCTGTTTGCCCGTACAGGAACGGGAGTGTGCCATTGTCCAACATCAAACTTGCGGCTTGCTTCAGGAATTGCGCCAGTCCGCAAAATGTTGGATCAAGGAGTACGCGTAGGGCTTGGGGTTGATGGGTCGGCCTCGAATGATAGTAGTGGACTGCTGGAAGAAGCGCGTATGGCCGTTCTAGTACAACGTGCCCGTGGCAACCCCGCCGGGCTAAGCGCGCGCGAGGCGCTGGAAATGGCAACATTGGGCAGTGCCTCACTGCTTGGTCGTAAAGATATTGGCGCGCTCGCTCCGGGCATGGCTGCCGATTTTGCTGCTTTCAGATTAGACCAGATCGGTTATTCCGGCGCGCTGCACGATCCAGTGGCGGCGCTGTTATTCTGCCGAACAACCAATGCCGATATGGTTGTGATAAATGGCAAAGTCGCAGTTCAGGAAGGGCATCTCCTGGAAACGGACGTCCCGGTTCTGATTGAGCGCCACAATCAGATATCGCGGGCGCTGATTAACGGCGATTAGCCCAACTGCTTTCAAATGACCCCGGCATCTGTACCTCTACGAATTGGCGTCTGGTGTGCTGCATTCCGGCAAAATACTCTGCTGCTTTCACAGCGTAGCGATCTAAAGATATGGAGTTTGCCTGGGGGACGGTTGGATGCAGGAGAACGCCTACAGACTGCCGCTGCCCGTGAGGTTGAAGAAGAAACCGGCATAGTGGCGGAAGTTGAACGGCCTTTAGGGCTGTATTATATGATGGGCTGGAATCGACTGAATATTTTGTTTCGTGGGCGAGCCGTCGGAGGTGTCTTGCTTCCCCGCACCAGCGAAGCCCGCGCGAATATGTTTTTCCCGCGACCGGCGTTTCCATCCGTTCCGTTGGGGCAGGTACTTCAGGATGCGCTTGAAGATCATCCCGTTCCGCCGCGTGTTATTGATCCGGGACGGGCGCAGCTGCGCCGAATGCGTCGTCGTATGGCATTACGATACGTGTGGAATGTGATGCGTGGACGACCTGAGCCGCGATATCCTGTTTTTGAAGTGTGCGCATCGGCAGTTATCTATCATCGTGACAGCGGACATATCTTGACGATACGTGGCGCGAAATCTTCTGCCGGGGAGATGCGTGAACTGCCGCGAGTGGTTTGCGGTGGGGAGAAATCACCGTGGGATGCACTGTCAGATGACCTCAACCAGCGTTTCGGGATTTCAGTAGAATTGCGTTGGGCTGGTCTTTGGCAGGATGCCCCAAACAGCCGTATTGAGCTAGTTTTTTCGGCGGAATTTGCTCCAAAGAATGAACTGTTTCGGGCCGGGGAATGGTCTTCCCTACGTAATACCGCTTTCAGCGACCTTGACAACTTGATTGTCGCTCGAATGAGGCAGAGATCAGAACCATTCCGTATATGGACTGCTGACAATCATGACACGGTACGCGCAGGCGATATAATACAGGGTTAATTCACACATATTATGCGTAGAAAAACGCAATAGGGGGATGGATGAGCGTAGTAGATAGAATTGCTGCTGCTCGTGGTGATGTACAACCTGATCTAGTGCTGCGCCATGCCATGCTCGTGAACGTGCTTTCCGGCGAAATTTATCCCACTGATATTGTGATTCATGATGGTTATGTAATCGCCCTGGTGGAGGGATATTCCGGAAAACAGGAAATCGAATTGCAGGGACGTTATGTATGCCCCGGTTTCCTGGACGCGCATCTTCACATCGAGAGCAGCTTATGTACTCCACCAGAGTACGGACGCGCAGTTTTAGCGCGCGGCGTGACCACCGTAATAACCGATCCGCATGAAATAGCAAATGTACACGGCGTTGATGGTATTCGCTTTATGCTTGAGCGTGGGCAGGACGCGCCGTTTGATATGTTCGTTATGGCCAGTTCGTGCGTTCCTGCAACGGCTATGGAAACCAGCGGCGCAGCGCTTGAGGCGGCTGATTTGCTGCCACTGAAGGAGCATCCGCAGGTGCTCGGGCTTGCGGAGATGATGAATTATCCCGGCGTCATCTACGCTAATGAAGATATTTTGCAGAAACTTGAAGATTTTGGAGATATGCCTCTAGATGGGCATATTCCGGCAATCACAGGCAAGCCGCTAAATGCTTATGTTGCAGCCGGCATCACCAGCGACCATGAATGTACGACGGTTGAAGAAGCGCAGGAAAAGCTGCGACTGGGCATGACTATTTTTATCCGTGAAGGCACAACCACTCGAAATTTGCGACCATTATTGCCATTGGTCACGCCAATGAATCACACCCGCCTATGTTTCTGTACCGATGATCGCCAGCCGAACAGTTTGCTTGATGATGGTGCCATAGACTATATGGTGCGAACCGCTGTTGCCGAAGGCCTGGAGCCGATGATGGCAATTCGTATGGCGACGATAAACACTGCAAACTATTTCCGT
>CAZBPB010000442.1:0-3253 GCA_964493565.1 uncultured Pleurocapsa sp.
CGCAATCGCAAGCACACTCATCGTAACCGTCGAGAAGCTGGTTGAGCAGGTTACGCCGGATGGCTCCGGACTTGTGATTCCACCGCCGGGGGTTGACTACATCTGCCTTGCTCCACATGGCGCATACCCGACAAGCTGCTTTCCCGAATACCCGATCGGAGGTGGCGAAATTTTGCGCTACATTGACCGGTGCAATGCTGGCGAGTTTGATCAATACCTCGAATCTGTACTCACAACCAACGCCGGATAAGCATTCATTACGCCAGCTAACCCATTTCAGGGATACTCCATGAGAAGTTCATCACGAAGCACCACGCAGGTTTTATGGGACAGTTTCCTTCTGCGCTGTCCGCGCTGCGGGAAAGGGCATACGTTCACCGGCCTGTTCAAAATCAACCCGACCTGCGAAAACTGCGCGCTGCAATTCGAGCGAGAATCCGGCGAATCCGTCGGGGGAATGTATATCAATCTTGGCGCAGCCGAGTTATTCACAGTTGGTGGATTCATCCTCTTTCATTCTCTTTTTGAAATCCCATTTGTGCCGCATCTCATTTTCTGGATACTGTTTAACATCGCGTTCGTTGTGATCTTTTACCGGCATTCGCGCTCGATGTGGATGGGGATTGCCTATTTGACGCGAAACAATGACCCGGCATCTGAATAACTGAAACGTCTTTCCGTTGGTAAGCCTATTGGCATAAACCAAGATCTCCGCTAACATAAAGTCACAATTACGTTTCGTCCGGGGGAGTTCGCAGCAAGCGAACTGAGAGGGCGCGTTAGGCCGCGCCGACCCTTTTCACCTGATCCGGATCATACCGGCGTAGGGAGTGGACTTTAGATGCCCCTCATCCCTACCGCCTACAGTGGCGGTTTTATATTTCAGGTCCCCAATATCTGCGCGCCCGTTTGGAGTTCCTAATGAAATTCAGACTGGTCATTCTATTCACTCTGCTACTTCTTGTAAGAACTACCCCGTTAGCGGCTCAAGATGACGTTATCACATTGGTGACGCACGACAGCTTCAACGTGAGCGAAGATGTGCTGGCGCGATTCACCGAAGAAACGGGCATTCAGGTCGAGATTCTACGCGCCGGCGATGCCGGACTGATGGTGAATCAGGCTGTGTTAACTGCTGGCAATCCGCTGGGCGATGTCATGTTTGGCATTGATAACACCTTCCTCACCCGCGCACTGGAAGCCGATGTCTTCACGGCTTATGAATCCACAATGCTAGCCGACGTTCCAGAGGAGTTCGTTCTGGACGACACACACCGGGTAACTCCTGTGGACTACGGTGATGTATGCCTGAATTTCGACATCAGCTATTTTGAAGAATCGGGGTTGGCGCTCCCTGAGGCACTCGCAGATCTGACCAAACCCGAATACAGCGGGCTATTTGTTACCCCTAACCCCGCGCTATCATCGCCCGGCTTAGCCTTTCTTGCGGCTACGGTGGCCGTTTTTGGCGATTCAGATGATGACGACGGCTATACCTATCTTGACTACTGGCAAGAACTGGTTGCTAACGATGTCTTCATCAGCGAAGGCTGGACAGACGCCTACTACGGGCAGTTCAGCGGCAGCGCTGGCAGTGAAGGAAATCGTCCGTTAGTGGTCAGCTATGCCAGCAGCCCACCCGCTGAAGTGTATTATGCTGAAGTTCCGGAAGCACCCGCGACAACCGCGGCTATCACTGCACCTGATACATGCTTTCGACAGATTGAATTTGCCGGTATTCTGAACGGCACAGACCATCTTGAAGGCGCACAGCAACTCATTGATTACCTGATCAGTGTGCCATTTCAGGAAGATATGCCCCTGAACATGTTTGTGTTCCCGGTCAATGCCGAGGCAATTTTGCCAGAGGTATTTGCTGAATACGCCAGCATTCCAGATCGCCCCGTTGAAGTTGATGCTGCCGAAATTGATGCCAACCGTGACCGCTGGATTCAGGAATGGACAGAAACCGTCTTGCGCTAACCATGAATGGCCGCACGGCGCTAAAGTGGTTGATTTACCTCGCGCCGCTGGTCTTTCTGTCGCTGTTTTTCCTATTCCCTCTGGCGCGAATTATGATTTACAGTTTCGCGCCAGAAGGCATACTGGATCTTTCCGGATTTACGCAAATCCTGACCTCGCCGTACTATCTGGAAATAATTGGTTTCACAATTGCGCAGGCGTTCATTTCAACAGTGCTAACGTTGATATTGGCGCTTCCATGCGCGTATGTGTTCACCCGATACCGTTTTCCCGGCAAATCGCTGCTGCTCACGCTTTCCACGCTGCCGTTCGTGCTCCCGCCGGTCGTTGTAGCAACCGCCTTCATCGCGCTTTTAGGCGAGCGCGGGCTGGCAAACGACGTGCTCATCGGGCTGTTTGGTTTTAGCAGCCCACCCCTGCAACTTGAACAAACCTGACGTTAGTTTTCATCGCGCATGTTTTCTACAACTATCCAGTAGCACTGCGCATCTTAACGGCCTACTGGGCAAACCAGAATGAACACATTGAGCAGTCTGCGCGGGTATTAGGCGCGCACGGATGGCGCTTATGGTGGAACATCCGGTTGCCAATGCTTCGCCCTGCCCTAACCGCAGCGGCGCTGCTGGTCTTCATCTTCTGTTTCACCAGCTTTGGCATTGTGCTTCTTCTTGGCGGGCAACGTTATGCCACAATTGAAGTTGAGATTTATCGCCAGGCAATCGGCGTCTTCAATTTGCAGATTGCAGCGGCGCTGTCACTGCTTCAAATCGGCTTCATGCTCGTGCTGATGGTGGTGTATACCCGTCTACAACGTCGTAATGCGGCTGGCAGCGAACTTCGCAGCACAACCAGCGTTAGCCGTGTGCCACAAAACTGGCGAGAACGCATGTTCGTGGGCATCAATCTACTCATCATGATCGGGCTGCTGTTTGTCCCAATGATCGCGCTGGTGGTGCGTACCCTTACCTTTGGTGGAAATGGGATCACATTTCACTATTTCGAACTTTTGAGTACCAATCCCCGGGGATCAGTCCTGTATACTGCGCCAGTTAACGCGATTGGCAATTCGCTGATCTTTGCGGGATTGACGGCAATGCTTGCCCTAGTGCTGGGGCTGATTGCTACATGGATGATCAGCGATAGAAATTCACGTTTTGGCTCATGGCTTGATCCCCTTTTAATGCTGCCACTGGCAACCAGCGCGGTTACGCTTGGTTTCGGCTATATTCTGGCGCTCGGTCAGCCCCCCTTCAATATACGATCATCAGTG
>CAZBPB010000443.1:0-3252 GCA_964493565.1 uncultured Pleurocapsa sp.
GGGGAAGGGGTAAAGACATATGACCGCCTTTCTCCAACGCCTCTTAGCCCAAAATGGTGACGCTGGCTTGCCAGATGCTGTTCAGCCGCGCCCGCGAGCCCGTTTCGAGGGCAGCGATGGCGCGACCTTGATGGCAGAAACAGTTGAGCAGGCTGTGCCTGAGATGGTAAACCGCCCTCAACTGCGGGCAGTCGGATCATCACCGCTGCCTGCTGAAGCGCCGCATCAACGTGATCTAGACGCGGTTGAGCAAGCACACGGGCAGGGAATTGAAACGATTTCTGAAGAACCACGCGCACAGGCGCAGACGCACATTATTGCAACTACGTCACCATCTGTGCTGCCTTCACCGATTGAACAATCTACTCATTCTGAAAGTGCAGATTTCACGACGAGAACTGAAGGCGATCCGGTAACGATACAGGTTACGCGGGTAGAACGTATTGTGCCTGAAGTCGCGTTGCTTCAGCCGGAAACGCCGTTTCACGAAAAGGCTGAAAACCCGCTGGCAGCAATTTTGCCTGTGCCAGAGCCGGAACATCCACATCAAATACCTGAACAGTCGCCAGTTGTGCGGGTGTCTATCGGGCGGGTAGAAGTACACAGCGCCGCTCCGCCGTCGGCGCCGGTCAGACCCGCTTCGCCTCGCCGTGTTACGACAAGCCCGAAAGCAGTGCGTTCGCTTGATGATTACTTGCGTGGTCGAAATGAGGGACGGCGATGACCAGCAACCTCGCCATTGCCGCGGTAAGCGCGGTGATGAAGTATGTGCTGCAAAATCCACCATCTGGCGATAGTATCGCCGCGATTGTGCCCGATCTGGAAATTTCGGCAGTACCACCGCATAAAGTAGATGATGATGACCCGCATCTTAACATCTTCTTTTATCGCTCAATGGTCAATACTGGTTGGGCGCAAAATGGTTTGCCATCACGTAACGAGCGCGGTGAACGGGTTAGCAATCCGTATCTTTCACTGGACTTGTACTATCTGATTACCGCGCATGGCACTGCTGACTATCATGGCGAAATTTTGCTTGGATATGCCATGCAGGCATTCCACGAAAACCCGGTGATGCCACGTCAGGTTATCCGTGATGCGCTCACATCGGCCTCGCTAATCACTACCGAAACACCAACCAATGTACTGGCGGCATTTGCGGCCTCTGATCTGGCTGAACAATTCGAGCAGATACGCATTACCCCGCATTACCCGGCGTGGGAAGAAACCTCGAATATGTGGTCAAACATGAATACGGGCTATGTACCCACTGCTTACTATAAGGTGTCGGTTGTTTTGATCGAAAGCAAGCGTCCGGCAAAATCGGCGCCACCGGTACGTTCATACAATGTTTACGCACTTCCTTTTAAACAGCCGCGCATCAATGATGTGATCGCGGTGACTGGTGCGGGACAACCGATTTTCTCAGGTAATTCGGTGACTCTGCGTGGAAGTGCCCTCAAGGGTGATGATACCCGCGCCCTTATTGGAGGGGTTGAGCTTTCTGGAAACGCGCTGCAAGTGACCAATGAGAGCATTATACTGTCGCTGCCCACTGGCCTACAGGCGGGGATCATTGGCGCGCAAGTGGCGCATCTGCTGCAAATTGGCACGCCGCCGACTGCGCATCAAGGCGTTGAATCCAACGTCGCCGCCTTCATCTTGCAGCCACGCATCACCGGAAGTGCACCGAATTACGACATCACGATACTGCCGCAGAGTGCAAGTAATCCGCGCCGTTTGCAGATTTCGCTCAATCCGTTGGTTGGCGCAAGGCAGCGGGCAATTGTCATTCTGAACGAGATCAATGCGCCCTCCACCCGACCACCGAACGCTTATACCTTCGAGGCAACGGCGCGGGATCCCGATGATCCAGCCGATGCTACACTCATTTTCCCGATTCCCGGCGCTGCGGCGGGGGATTATCTGGTGCGGGTACGGATTGACGGCGCGGAATCGCCACTTGATTATGTCGATCCAACCGGCTTTGTCAGCCCGATAGTGACGCTGCCATGACACTCCGTCTCGCGTTCGACACGCCAGATTGGCAGCACGCTAACATGCGCGATCTTTCGGCGCGGTTGGTGCGCGTCCGTATCTTACTGGTGCGTTCGCTAGGGCGTGATGCCGAAGAAATACCGGATTTGCCAGACGACGCCGAGAGCGCCGTCGCGTATCTTTCCCGTATTTTCAACCTGTCCAACTTTGAAACCGATCTGCTTATGCTGTGCGCGGGCGTAGAAATGGATAGTGCCGTCGCTGCCCTGTGCGCTGAAATCAACGGAGATCCGCGTCGCGCTGCGCCAACCTTCGGCATGGCGCTTACCGCGCTGCCGGAAGCACATTGGAGCGCTATATCAACAGCATCAGCCTTGCGCCGCTGGCGGATGATTGAGATAGGTGCTGCTGAAACCCTTACGCGTTCACCGCTGCGGATTGATGAACGCATTTTGCACTTTTTAGCAGGCGTAGATGCGCCGGATGCTTTGCTTAGCGGTTTTGCTGTGCGCACGGCTAGCCCGATTTACGATGCTGAAATCAACCCGACAGCCGCGCGGATTGCCGGACTTCAAGCTGTGCGGCCTGCGCCAATTATTGCATTGAATGGCGCGGAGCGGGGCGCTGCAAGTGATCTGGCGGCAGCAACGGCAGCGCAGACCAATGTGCCGTTTTATCTCGCACACGCCCGCGATATTCCGGGCGATCCTCAAGAGCGTGAGCAGCTTGCCGGGGCATGGGAACGTGAAGCTCATTTAAGCGGGGCGCTGCTGGCGTTAGAACTTGATGGAGATGCGACGGTGGCGGCGCGCGCTGGCGCGTTTCTAGATGCGGGCGAATTGCCCGTGCTGGTCATCAGCGATATGCCGGCTGCTCTCCCGACGCATCGCCGTATTATTCGCATGACGCTGGAGCGTCCGACTCACGATCATCAGGTGGCAGCATGGACGCGCACGCTCGAATTACGCGGCGTGAACAGCGATACGATCGCACATCGTCTAAGCGCGCAGTTCCGCCTTTCCCCGACGCTAGTTGAAGCAGCAGCCGATGATGCTTTTGCCGGCTTGCCACAAAACTTGACAACTGAGGCGCTTTTTGAGCGGCTGTGGGAAGCCTGCTGTCGCCAATCCCAACCCGGACTGAATGAACTTGCACAGCATCTTGAGATTCAACATACATGGGACGATATTGTGCTGCCCCACGCGCAGCTAGAAATGCTGCAAGACATCGTGACCCATGTTGAGCAGCGGCGCA
>CAZBPB010000444.1:0-3240 GCA_964493565.1 uncultured Pleurocapsa sp.
TCGGCACTGGCGCGGGGTTTCCGGGTCTGCCATTGCGCATTGTGGCGTCCGCGATCCGCCTCACCCTGCTGGAAGCGACGGGTAAAAAGACCCAATTTTTACAGCACCTTTGCGATGCGCTGAAGTATACCAACGTCAAAGTAGTGCATAGTCGGGCTGAAGATGCCGCCCACGAGGTGCAGCACCGCGAAGCCTACGATTTAGTACTGGCGCGTTCCGTAGCCCATATGCCGATCCTGATGGAATATCTGCTGCCTTTCGCCAAATTAGGCGGGCGCTGCATCGCTATGAAAGGTGAAAACGCCGCCGATGAAGCCCGTTTAGCGGAGAATGCCATCCGCTTATTGGGCGGGCGTCTCACACAGATCATCCCTATCGAGCTACCTCACGTTGCCGAGACACATCATCTGGTGATCATCGAGAAAGTGTCCGCCTCCCCACCACGCTATCCACGCAAGCCGGGCATCCCTTCCAAAAGCCCGCTGTAAAAAAATACTTATCATTCTCATATTTGTTCGTTATTCAACGTTGACTTTTTCTTGATGCCTTTAGTCGTATTGTAGAACTAAGGGCAGTCATTACCGTCTGCCTGAAAAATATGTTTATCAGGAGGACTGGATGACTTGTGAAGTCAATCCACTGCTGAATCACTATAATGCAGCGGGCATTCATCTCACCGAAATTGCCATCTTAATCTGGGTGCTTGGTACATTCGCTACCGTGCAAAGCTTCTTCCCGGTTGTCAGCTTGCGCCGCAAAATGCTGTGGCTGTGGATCGGGTTCTTTTGTGGTGCTGCACTAATGGGCGTTGCCATGATGCATCAGCAGGTTTATCGGCAAGTTGCCAGTACCATCGATTTGCCCAATTTAGCCAACTCTCAAGCTATTCCAGCGGGTTGCAGCCTATTGCGCAGTATTCATGCTTATTTTGGCAATCTGGTTACAACGAATGGGCTAAACTGGGTATATTTTGTAGTAGGTGAAGTATTCTTCGTTGCCAATGTCATCAGTCTCTTGGCTTACATGTGGATTCCACCCCTCGTTCAACATGGGGAGAGTGAGAGTGAAAGCCGGAGCTGACCGTCACGGCAAGATGCGAGTGTAAGGGATGGTGGCAGCAATGGCACAGGTAAACGTTACGATCATCGGTCTGGGCAAAGTAGGCACGTCGATAGGGTTGGCGCTCAAGGCACAAAACAAACAGTCCTCCGCGCAACATCAGTTCATGGTCATCGGGCATGATGGCACGCCTGCCCTGATGGATCAGGCGCTTAAGATGGGCGCACTAGATCGCATTGAACGCAATTTGCCTGCCAGTGTCGAAAAGGCAGACATCATCTTCCTCGATTTACCTTACCAAGAAGTTGAACGCGCACTACTGAACATCGGTGCAGCCCTCAAGCCGGGTGCAGTAGTGCTCGATTCGTCGCCTCTGAAACTGCCACCTATTCAGTGGGCAAAAGAGTATTTTCGCAATCATCCTTCCGGGCAGTCAGAAACATACATCGTTGGCGTTCGCCTACTGTTCAACCCTGAACACGTCGGCGATTACCGTGATGACATTGACGCTGCCCGCGCTGATCTGTTTACTGGCGGTCTGATCGTCATTGCGCCTGCTGCTGATTGCCCTGAAGAAGCTGTCCAGCTCGTCGCCGATCTAGCGGACGTATTGCAGCTTAAATCGCACTTTGCTGATCCTGCTGAACTGGATGGCATCGTCGCCGCGATGGAAAGTATGCCACTGCTGCTGCAATTGGCATTGTTCCGCAGTCTGGAAAAGTCTAAATCATGGGATGATTTGCGCTGGTTGGGTAATACCTCCTTCTTCCTCGGTACGTATCAGCTTGGTCAGGGGGACGCCGAGTCCTATGGTAAGCTGCTGCACCAGAGTCGGGCGGCGGTGCTGCATCGGTTGGATGACGTACTGGTAGTGCTTAACGAACTGCGCGATGTCCTCGCCGAGGGCGACGAGATGACCATTGCCGAGGCGTTTGACGACGCGGTGACGGAATACACTAAATGGGAACGGGCACGGCGTACCAACGCGTGGGTGAATTTGCCCGGTGGCGCTACACAGGAAATCGCTGGAGCGCGACCATTCGGCAATTTCCTGCCTTTCGGACGCAACAAGAAACAGTAACCGACTGTGGCGCTCGTTATTCGTTCAGAAACACTCGCCGATTACGCCGGAATTGCTGGCATTCACGCGCGCGCTTTCAATCATCGGGCTGCGGAAGCTGTGATGGTGGCGCTGCACCGACATCGCAAGCACTTCGACCCAGACTTATCATTGGTTGCACTGCGCGATGGGCAAATCATCGGGCATGTGTTGTTCTCGCCACGCTCCATCATGCTGTTAGGGCAGCGTGTGCAGGCGGTCAACCTCGCCCCGATTGCTATCGATCCCCACTTTCAGCGGCAGGGTATTGGCAAAGCACTCATCGAAGCAGGTCATGAAGCCGCCCGCTCAAAAGCTTATGTAGTCAGCTTCTTGCTCGGTCATACTAGTTACTATCCACGTTTCGGCTATCAGGCAGGGGCGTTCGGGGCAGCAACCGCCATCTTCCAGATGACGGCGAGTCCAGCGCTTTCTTCATTACAGGTGCGTCCTCCAAGAGATGAGGATGTTCCCGCGCTGCTGAAACTGTGGCAGGCGCAGGAACAAGAAGTCGATTTCGCTATTGAACCAGATGCCGATTTGCTGGATTGGATTAGTCCCAATCCGCGCATTCAATCGCGAGTCTATGTGCGTGACGATCAAGTGATCGGCTATGTGCGCGGCGACCTGCTTAACCCCCGCGTCTTTCTGGCGCACGATGCGGAAACGGCGGGCGAGATTGCCAGCGATATGGTGCTGGAATTGGGCAAAGCCGAAACACTGCTGACTTTACCTCTACACCCGTATTCCAGTTTCGGACAAGGGTTAACTGCGCACTGCGAGGCGTGGTCAGCGGGAATGGCTTGTTCGCTTAGTAGCGATACCTCCTTTGATGCATATTACGCACAGGTACAAGCCGGACAGCGCCAGCCGGGGCGTCCGATCTGGCCCGTCGCTTTTGAAGTAGAGTAAGCAGCGCAAGCCTATAATTCTATAGTTGTCGCTGCATATCTTCACTGCCGGCTTGTAACAATCCCTTATTCAATATGGTCTTCCAGAGCAGCTTGCTGACCTTCCACTTCATTTACGCGGCTTAACAGAAAACCACCAATGATGAAAAACAGGATCACCGAGAGAATGCT
>CAZBPB010000445.1:0-2895 GCA_964493565.1 uncultured Pleurocapsa sp.
CGCAATACAAAAAGGACGACAGACACACGTCGTCCTTTTGTATCTCTATTGACCAATGCTCGTATTAACTGTTCTGCACTACCGTCAGCAATGTCGCTGCTGCCCGCAGTTTGCCCATTGCTGTGTTAAGCTCAGCAATCTGGTTATCCGCAAGGTCAGCGAGACTACCGGCCTGACAAGCGCTGCCAAAAATCGTCCAACTGGTACGTATCATTGACAATGCCTCGTTGATCAGCCTTGCAGATTCAGCAAGCTGTGGCACAGCTTGCGCTACCTCTGCCGAAAGTTCGTAATTCGGTGGAATAAGTGTAGGCGTGTTCAGGTCATTACACCCCTGTGTTTGACCGGCAGTGGCGGCATCCGTCCAATACTGCAAAATCAGACTGCCAGCACCACGCGGCGCAACTACTGCATCGTTGATCGCCATCAGACTCCTCATTGCTGAGTCTGGATCAACGATCACAATTTCGCGGGTTGGCAACAAGGTCGGGGCAATCGTTGAGGCAGCGGTGGCTTCCACCTGCGGCAGCGGCGCTTCGGTAGCAGCACCAGTCGCTGCTGGTGAGAGTGTTGCAATTTGCGGAGAGGGCTGAGCATTTTCGGCGGCAGTCAACACCGCATCGGCTGTAGGCAGCACCTGCACAGCCGGAACAATCATGCCGAATACCGGCGCAACAGCCTGTGCATCCAAGGTTTCGCCACCAAAACACGCCCCTTCAAACCGCTGTCGTGCCGCCTGTTCGCGGGAAAGGGTATCGTTCATCAAGATCACAACCTGAGCAAGATCAGGGAATGCAGCGACATTGAATTGAGTCAAGGCGTCAGGCTGCACGTCATTAAAATAAGCCTGACAGTCCAGAGAGCCACCGCCAAGCACCGATTGAAATTGTGATTGCAGAGTGTTCAGGTTATCACGCAGCTGGTTGAATACCGGGCGAATTTGACCTGCAAGCACAGCCTTGGCGGTATAATCCACTGCGGGTGGTTGAGCGGTTGGCACAATGCTTGAGAACAGCCCTGAGGGTAGATAAAAGTTCAGGGCATATAAAGCAGCGAACGAAAGCGCCAATGCCAGCACCGTTTTTACCCATCGGCCTGTACGCCTGCGCTGCCCGATCTTGCCCTCAACCTCAACATTGGTGAGCAGTCTGGTAACTTTATCTTCCTTGCCCGCCTGAAGCGCAACATCCACAGCGCGGAATTGACCCAGCGCATATGCGGCAGCATCGCGCACTCTGGCATTCGAATCATTCAAATAAACGGATACCAGTTCATCAACGGCACTATCTGCCGCCAATTCCCCCAACATTAGCGCCGCATCCCGGCGGTCACGCCAGTTTGAAGACGCAAGCATGTTAATCAGTCGTTCGATTTGCTGCTGGCGGGCGGCAGTTTCAGCTTGGCTCATACCTGATCGCTCCAGTGGTTACATGCTCAAGCATAAACGACAAACTGTTCTAGAATCAAAAATACAGGCGCATGATTTTCCAGACGCCTGTATTCAACCAGCCTGAATGCTTAAATTAGCTAACTTCCAGAACGCAAGTAGGCGATGAGCGCATCAATCTGCTCGTCGTTTAATACCGGATGGCCGCCGCGATAGGGATGGGTAAAAGTGTCAATCGCAGCAACCGGCGGGCGGACATCGGTTAGCATCGCACGTATTTCTTCATCCGACATTTCGGTTTGCGCTAATAACGCTCGATCTGTATGGCAAGAGGCACACGCCCATGTATAGGCCGCCGCACCGTCAATCGCGATTTGTGATGTTGATTGCGCCGGATCAAATGGAGCGATCGCCAGTTCACCCGCTTGTCCACTAAAGGGAGGCACAGCCGCAGGATCAAGCGCATTGATTGGAGGCGGCTCAAACGGCCTGACCGCAGCGACAACAACCGGTTCAACACCTTCGCTGCTCGTGGCGGCGCCATTCAAAGAGCGAATATAGGCGACAACATTGAATAAATCTTCGTCAGTTAACGATGGGTTGCCGCCGCGCGCGGGCATAATCTGTCCGGTTGTATTCAACGGATCGCCAACAGCACGCCCAACGATCATGAAATCAACCAGTTCCTGATCAGTTAAACCATCTACAAACTCGCTGTCTACAAGCGGTTTACCCAATCCCGGTACACCCGCGCCGCCAATACCATGACAGGCAAAACACAGTCCTGAGTAGATTCGTTCTCCGGCATCTACCTGCGCAGCGGTGTATTCAACAGGTGCTTCTATCATCCCCTCTGTGGTTGCCAGAGGGGGAGGCTGGCTTCCTATAGTAGGCGTAACTACCAGCGCCACTTCAGCAACGGATTCAGCTGTCGGGGAAGCACTACTCAACCCGGCAGGAATGAACTGCCCGGAAAAAACTGCCACCATTACGCCGATAAAAAGCAGAAACAAGATAAAAATTGCAAACGGATTTCCGTTGTCGTCTGGCTGTTGTTCCGGCGGTGAATTTGGGGGTTGTTGGGTCATTTATGCCCCCTTATTCCTGT
Source organism: uncultured Pleurocapsa sp. (assembly GCA_964493565.1). GTDB lineage: Bacteria > Chloroflexota > Anaerolineae > Aggregatilineales > Phototrophicaceae > Flexifilum. The sequence goes on from CAZBPB010000445.1 coordinate 2,496, forward strand.
ACCACCAGCGCTGTCACCATACCAAACATGCCATCAGGCCCTTCAGCATGGGACAGAATGTGACAGTGAAAAGCCCACGCGCCCGGCATGTCGCAGTCCACCAGCACGTCATAACGCTCGCCCGGAGCAATATTCAAGGTATCGCAGAGATATGGCGCGGGTAAGTTGAACCCGTCTTTTGCAATCACCAATTGTGGCAACCCGTGCAAGTGCATCGGATGGATCATCAAGCCTTCGTTGAAATAACGAATGCGCACCCGCTGACCAAGTTGAGCGACAATCGACTGGGTATAGGGGAAACCCTTCCCATTGATTGTGAAGCCAAGCGCGGAGTCGTTCAACACAAACACGTATTCAGCATCAACCTGTGGCTCACGGGAGGCATCCGCTGGATCGATGA
>CAZBPB010000445.1:2905-3234 GCA_964493565.1 uncultured Pleurocapsa sp.
TAGCAAACCACGCGTTACCTGCTCTGCCGCGTTATGGTGCGAGTGATACATATGTGAACCGTAATTGATCAAGTCAAATTCGTAGGTAAATTCAGTACCGGGGGTGATCGGCGGCTGAGTGATAAAGGGCACGCCGTCCATGTTGTTTGGCAACCGCAGACCGTGCAGGTGCACCGCGGTACTCTGAGTCATTTCATTGCGGCAAACGATGCGCACCCGCTCGCCTTCCGTAGCGCGGATAATCGGGCCGGGAACGAGACCGTTGTACAACATCGCTTGAAATATCATGCCGCCGCCAGTATCCCAATCACCTTCGGTGCAGGTGATAT
>CAZBPB010000446.1:0-2355 GCA_964493565.1 uncultured Pleurocapsa sp.
ACAGCGGCGCGCTGGACTAAATCAGCGTCCATTTGCGTTATTCCTTCGGCGGGAGAATGTTAGGTTCTCCTGCCGATTTTCTATTTCTTAAGCCGGTCACTGAGAAATCCGATGGAGCTAGACTCAAACAAAGGCTTTGGCACATTACGCGCACAGTCCTATGCTGCGAAGCACCGCTTTCGGATTGCTCCGCTTACAGTTCTTAGTGCGATGATCGTTGCGCTGGTGATGATTCCACTTGCGTACCTTGTCCTGAGGGCAGGGGAGAGCGGCGCGGAAGGCATTGAATACCTGCTGCGACCGCGTACCCTGACCATTTTCGTGAACAGCCTCGTGTTGACGGTGGTTGTTGTTGCGGCGTCTGGTGTGATCGGCGTCACATTCGCATGGCTGACATCCCGCGCTCAACTGCCGTTTCGCCGGTTCATCCTTGTGCTAGGGCTGCTGCCGATGGTGATCCCATCCTACATCGGGGCGCTGACGCTGGTCGCGGCATTCAGCCCAGTTGGATACTTGCAGCAAATGCTTGAGCCGCTAGGCGTTCGACGGTTACCGGATATTTACGGGCTTTTTGGGGCGGCGTTTGCGATTACGTTGTTTACTTATCCGTATTTTGTGCTTCCTGTGCGAGCGGCACTGCTCAATTTGGATGGAAGTATCGAAGAAGCGGCGGCATCTTTAGGATGCTCGCGCTGGGAGATTTTCCGGCGGGTGGTTCTGCCTGCGCTTCGCCCCTCGATTGCCGCCGGCGCTGTTCTGACAGCGCTTTATACCCTCAGCGATTTTGGGGCGGTGATGGTGATGCGCTACAGCGCAATTTACGTCGCTTATAATAGTTCCTTCGACCGCAATCGTGCTGCGCTGCTGGCGCTGGTGCTGGTGGTTTGCACGCTATGCTTGACATGGTTTGAGCGACGGGCAACAAATTCGATTCATACCTACAGGACAGGCAAGGGGATGAGCAGGAGCCCGAAGCAGGTTTCGCTAGGAGTATGGCGAATCCCTGCGATGGTATTTCTCGGCTGTTTAATCGGCATCGGTGTGATCTTGCCTGTCGCGATATTGTTGGGCTGGGCAACGAACCCGAATGTCAGCAGCCCGATCAACATGAATATGGGCGTGGCTAGCTGGAACGCGATAACGTCGAGCGGGGTAACGGCACTTGTAGTCGCACTTGCAGCAATGCCGCTTGCGCTCCTCGCGCATCGTTCCAAAACGGGTGCGTCGCAGACGCTGGTTGGGATCGCTTACATCGGGAATGCGCTGCCTGGTATCGTGATCGGGTTGGCGCTGGTCTTCTTCGGCGCGAATGCTTTTCCGGTGTTATATCAGACGCTGCCGCTGCTCGTCCTCGGCTATAGTATTCGCTTCTTGCCTTATGGGATCGCCTCGACGCGCAGCGCCCTAAGCGGAATGAGCCCGTCGCTGGACGAAGCGGCACAGAGCTTGGGGCTAAGTTCGTGGCGGACGCTGGTGCGGGTGACGCTGCCATTGGTTGGGACGGGGATTATTGCGGGGATGGGCTTAGTCTTTTTGAACACAATGAAAGAACTGCCGACGACGCTGATGCTCGCGCCGATTGGTTTTGTTACACCCGCGACCCGCATCTGGATGGCGTCTGAATCGGGGCAGCTTGCTTTGATAGGGCAGCCGGGGCTGGTTTTGATCGCACTCTCATGTCTCGGTTTGGCGCTGCTGCTCTGGCGCGACTCGCCCAAGAGAAGGTGATCCTCGCTTGCCCACAAGTTTGCTAGAACTCGTCAACGTCAGCCGTCAGTTTGGGACAGTAGAGGCAGTCAAGTCAGTCTCGTTCAGCGTGCAGCAGGGCGAATTCGTGACGTTGCTTGGGCCGTCAGGCTGCGGGAAAACAACGACTCTGCGGTTGATCGCCGGATTCGAAGTGCCAGACAGCGGCACAATTCGTTTCCAGGGGAAGGCGTTAGCGGATAAAAGCACTTTTGTGCAGCCGAAGGATCGCCATATCGGGATGGTATTTCAGGATTATGCGCTGTTCCCGCATTTGAACGTCGCGCAGAATATCAGCTTCGGGTTCCAATCCAATAAGCAAGAAAAAGCTGCCCGTGTGGTGGAATTGCTCGAATTAGTTGGGATGCCTTTCGAGCTTTCGGGTGGGGAACAGCAGCGTGTAGCACTTGCACGCGCACTTGCGCCTGCCCCCGGTATGCTGCTGCTCGACGAACCATTTTCCAGCCTCGATGCGGCGCTGCGGGTGCAACTGCGCTCTGAGATGCGGTCGATTCTGCGGCAGATTGGCACGACATGTATTTTTGTGACGCACGCTCAAGACGAAGCCCTAAGTTTGTCGGACCGGGTGGCGGTGATGTTTGAGGGGCG
>CAZBPB010000446.1:2365-3229 GCA_964493565.1 uncultured Pleurocapsa sp.
GCCAGCAACGTTAGACGTAGCGACATTTGTAGGTGAGGCAAACCTGATTGCTGGTGAAGCGTACGGAGATTACGCCGAGACGGCTCTTGGGCGCATTTGGCTGCTTGAGCCTACGAACGGACATGTCAGGCTACTTATTCGCCCTGAAATGATCCAGATACTCTCCGAAGGTAGTGGAGAAGACGGGCACACAGCTCGAATTCTGTGGAGCGAGTATTACGGGCATGACCGTCGCATTGGCTTAGCGATTGGCGATGGGACGAGGTTGGTTGCTCGTGTAGGCTCGAAAGAAACTTTGCCGACCGGGAGCGAGGTAATTATCAGACTCAGTCAGAAAATGAACGCCTTTTAAGCGAGGAAAGCTGACTTTTTCTTATCAAGATCGGCTAACCGAAGCGAAGCCTGCTGGGGCAATTATTATAAAATGACAAATAATATCGAAAATCCCCTTTTGTTTAAATGATTTCGTTTAGAGCGTGAGCAACGTTGTAAGATGGGAACCTCCCTATAGGACTTCTCATTAATTACGATCTGAAGTCCTAACGCTTGATACTCATATTGTCTAGCAGGCGATTGAGGACGCTTTGAGAGGGGTTGCCTGTGCCCCTCTCACCGAAGCAGCAGGCGATAGGCTGCTTTGCACTATTTTAAGCCGCGTCCACTACGTTCGCGTTCTCGAACTGGCTGTTGTAGAGTTCAGCATAGAAGCCACCCTTTGCCAGCAGTTCGTCGTGGTTGCCTTGCTCGACAATGTCACCATCACGCATCACCAAAATCAGGTCGGCGTTGCGAATAGTCGAGAGACGGTGCGCGATGATGAAGCTGGTACGGTTCTGCATCAGGTTATCCATCGCCTTCTGAATA
>CAZBPB010000447.1:0-3206 GCA_964493565.1 uncultured Pleurocapsa sp.
CTGCGGCGGGGAATTGGCGCCATGTCCAGCGCAGAGCCGAGATCAAGAGCAACCAGCCGCTGCCCGACTTCGGCGCTGACTCGCGAGGCAACCATTACCCAGGGCGCAGATGAATTGGTGTAATCAAACAGTTCCAGTTCGGGACGTCCTAACACCGATGCCAGTTCAGTGGCAGCAATGCGGCTGTCATCCAGCAGGTTAGGGCTAATTCCGACCTGATATTCAAGCGTATTGACTGCCAGCGCCTCGCCATTACGGTCATAGATGTTGCCACGCGCTGCGGCGATACGCAGTTCACGGCGATAGCTTGCGTCTCGCATGCCGGTAAGAATTTCAATCACTTCAGGCGGGATACCGAATTGAAATTGAAATGATGCCAGACGACCAAGCAGGATAAAGCTGATGACGACCAGACCGACAATGACCAGTGGAAGCCGCTTGCGGAAGGTTTGTTGTTGAGGCAGTAGGGTTGACTGTGACGCCATGATCAGGGTGTCTCCTGCGAATACACTTCCAACTGCTGGCGCAGCGCGTCAAACTGCTGCTGTACCCAACCAGTAAATGATTCGTCGTAAACCGGTGCAGTAGTGGTTTGATCGTGCTCTGTGATGCTGTCAGAAAGCTCAATTTCTTCCTGACGGCGTGGATTATAACTATCCGAGACTACATACAAAATCTGATTTTGCGATGCCGAAACAAAACCCAACTCGCCTGCGCGTGTGAGCAAGCGACCCACACCACGTAGGCTGGCAATGTCTGCGCGAAGCTGTTCATTTGTCTGCTCAAGGTTATTGCGCTCAGCGATCAATGCTTCGAGCTGACGGCCCATAGCTGAAGTATTGGCGGATTGTGACAGGTAAAGACCGCCGATGATGATGGCGACAATTAGTGCCAGCGTGGCAATAGTCACAAAAGTACGGGTTGGCCGCCACTGTGAGCGCCTAACGGCCTGTTGAATCCAGTTTTGAGAAGAAGTCATCGTGCGGTTTGTGTCTCGTTCGAATTTTTAGTAAGCACGTATTGAGCTAATAAAACCATAACCCCATTTTAGGTTACTGCTATCTTACAGTTTTTCTACCACCCGTAATCTGGCGCTGCGGCTGCGCGGGTTGGCGGCGCTTTCAGCCTCATTGGCAATGATCGGCTTTCTAGTCATTAATTTTACACTGGCTTCATGCCCGCAAACACATATCGGCGTTTTCGGGGGGCAAATACAATCAGTGGATGCCAGCCGGAAGGCCTCCTTAACAAGCCGGTCTTCAAGGCTGTGAAAGCTGATCACCGCCAGCCGTCCACCGCTTCGCAGCAGATTTATTGCGATGGGTAATGCCGATTCAACAGTTTCCAGTTCGTCGTTCACGGCGATACGTAATGCCTGAAACACACGGGTAGCGGGGTGAATGTGGTCGCCGGGGCGGCGGGGCATGGCTTTTGCAACCGCTTCCGCCAATGCCTGCGTGCTTTCTATAGGGCGAGCGCGCACAACTGCGCGGGCGATACGGCGGCTTTCGCGTTCTTCGCCATACTCATAGAAGATATCTGCCAGCTCATCAGCATCCAATGAATTGATCAGTTCAGCGGCAGTAGGGCGCGGACTGGTAGGGTCAAAACGCATATCCAGCGGGGCATCGTGGCGGAAGGCAAACCCTCGATCTGCCGTGTCAATTTGCATCGAGGAGATGCCGAGATCGAGCAGGATAGCATCTACACCATCATTCCAACCAAGAGATCGCGCATGATCGCGCATATCGGCATAACTGGCGTGCACAAGATGAGCGCGTTCGCCAAAAGCCGCCAATGTTTCGCTTGCCAGCCTTAGGGCAGCCGGATCAAGATCAAACGCCAGCAGTTCGCCCACGCCGTTTTCCAGCAGTGCGCGGCTGTGACCGCCTGCTCCAGCGGTGCCATCAATGGCGCGTTCGACCACTTTGCCGGAGGGGAGCAGATTTTCTAAAACAGGCTGAAGTAGGACAGGGATATGCTGCATGTTGGATCATATCAAGGAGCGATGCTGCCATTGTAGCATAAACACTTCATCGCTCAATTTGAATGTTGCAATTAATATTGTGAAATATATCACAATATGCTATGATGATGCTATAGGAGAAATCAATATTGATTCACACTATCCGAGGTAAAAATCCTTGAAAGGATAATCCCATGAAGGTGGCGAAAAAGGTCATCGTTGTAACCGGCGCTGGAAGCGGAATCGGACGTGCGCTCACGCTGTTACTTGTGAACAAAGGTGCGCGGGTTGCGGCTGTGGATCTTCATGAAATCGCTGTCCAGGAAACTGCTGAACTGGCCGGGGAGAAAAAGGACAAAATCAGCGTACACGTCGTCAACGTTAGCGATCACGCGGCGGTAGACAAGCTGCCGGATCAGGTAATACAGGCGCATGGGGCGGTGGACGGGATCATCAATAACGCCGGAATTATCCAGCCTTTCGTTCGCCTAAATGACCTGCAGTACGATGCAATTGAGCGGGTGATCAATGTGAACTTGTACGGCGTCATCTATATGACCAAGACATTTTTGCCGCACTTGTTGAAACGTCCTACTGCCCACATCGTGAATGTTTCCAGTATGGGTGGATTTTTCCCCGTACCCGGTCAAACCCTGTATGGCGCGTCAAAAGCAGGGGTAAAGCTGATGACGGAAGGCCTATATTCTGAGCTTTTGAATACTAATGTGCGGGTCACGATTGTGTTTCCCGGCGCAATTGCTACCAATATCACGCAAAATTCGGGGATTGCCACGCCAGCCGCGGGAAACGGCGAATCGTCAAAAAGTTTTAAGATGACTTCCGCCGATGACGCGGCCAGTACCATCGTTGACGGCATGGAGCGTGATAAGTTTCAGGTCTATATTGGTCGTGATGCCAAAATGATGAACTATTTTTATCGGCTTAGCCCATTCAGGGCGACCCGGTTTATGTATAACCAGATGAAAGGACTGCTTCCGGCATAGGCCAAACAGCGGCAAGCAGTCAAAATTTGTCGCGCGTTGGAATATCGGGATGCTGGTCATGACGATATGACCCGGCGTTTATGATGTGCCGATGACGCTGATTGTGAATGCGAACAGCCGCCACAAAGAAAGCATATATGGGTGGTTGTCGAAATCGCCGTGCATCCAAAACTTTGTTAGTTTCTGTGGGCGCCGCTGATTTTAACACTACCCTTTTATCTGATGCCTCCCCACAG
>CAZBPB010000448.1:0-3196 GCA_964493565.1 uncultured Pleurocapsa sp.
GATTGGTTTTGGCGACAACGAGAAAATGGTGGGCTTTGGTGGCGAGGCTGATCCACATCTTCTCGCCATTGAGGATGTATTTATCGCCGACACGGCGGGCGGTAGAGGTCATGTTGACGACATCGCTGCCCACGCTTGGCTCGGTGAGGCAGAATGCGGCGTACTTTTCGCCACGTGCCTGCGGGGTGAGGAAACGCTGTTTTTGCTCCTCTGTCCCCCATTGCAGTAAGGACATGCTGTTCAGGCCGTGATGCACCGACATGACCACGCGCAGGGTGGTATCGCCGCGTTCGAGTTCTTCGCAGACCAGACCAAGCGTGATATAGTCGAAGCCCTGACCGCCATAGCGAACAGGGATGCTGATGCCAAGGATGCCGAGTTCAGCCATACGCGGCAAAATTTCGGGGTTCATCTGCTGCTTGCGATCCCACTCGCCAATGGTGGGCATTACCTCTTTAGCAACATAATCGCGCACCATTTTTTGCGCGGCGAGTTGTTCAGCGTTGAGTGTGAAATCCATAATGCACCTTTATTGTGAACGTGAACTTGATTGCGGCTGATGGGTGTTAAAATTCTTGATTCAGCCGGTATTTTGTTCAGAGAAAATTCTTTAGCGGGATTATACCTGATCGCTATCTGAAGAGGTATGGACATGGCTTCACCAGCAGAACCCGCCGCGCCCGACACATTGATTACCTACTATTTGCAGATTACGGATCGCAGCCAGTTTAAGCCAGCGTATCTTGAGGACGATATGGAATTACTGGTGATGAAGATGGGGCAGCCTGACATACGGTTTTACAAGTTCATGTATACGGCGGTTGGCGAAGTGTGGCGCTGGCGTGACCGGATAATTATGCCTGAGGCGGAACTTGAGGCGGCGATAAGCAGACCAGAAACCAGCGTACACGTGCTGTACGCGCGCGGCGTGCCTGCCGGTTATTTTGAACTAGTGAAGCAAGGTGAGAGCACAGAACTAAACTATTTTGGCGTTCGACCTGAATATGTGGGGCGGGGCTATGGCAAGCATTTGCTGAGCGTGGCCATTGCTCAGGCGTTTGATGATGGATGCCAACGGCTATGGGTGCATACTTGCAATCTGGACGCGCCGGAAGCACTAATTAACTATCAAAAGCGCGGGTTTGAGATTTACGAAACCCAAAATGAACCAATGCCGGGGCGATACACTTAAAGAAGTTCTAGACTTTGAAAGAGCGGGGTGGTTTCGATGTCCTTACTTGAGCGTGCTAAGCGAGAAGGTAACCCTGTTATTGACGGGAAAACGGCGACGTTTGTATGGGAAGGCAAAGCGCCGCCGATACTAACGGGCGACTTTAGCCACTGGCAAAAGAACACTTCATTGCTTACATGGCGGCAAGTTGATGGCGTATGGATGGCGAAACTGGAATTTCCGCGCGATGCCTACGTTGAGTATGCCTTCTTCGAGACTGAAGATGATGATTCGCGTCTGAGAGACCCTCTGAATAAGCGGCGGGTTTGGAACGGGGTGAACAGCTACAACCAAACGTTTTATATGCCCGAAGCCGCGCCATCGCCGCTGCTGCGTGTCGGGCGGGGCGTACCGCGCGGGAAGGTAACGCGATACGAAATAGAGTCGCATTGGATAAGCCAGCGCAAAACACGCCCGTTATACCTGTATGAGCCGCCGGACGCGACAAAACCGTATCCGCTGATTGTGGTATGGGATGGGCCGGATTATTTGCGGCGAGGATACCTGACGCGGATTGTTGATAACCTGATCGAGCAGAAGCGGATTGCGCCAGTCGGATTGGCGATGATAGACAATGGCAAGGCGGCAAGAGTTTCTGAATACATGATGAATGAGGCAACGTTATTGTGGTTAGAGTATTTTGTGCTGCCGTTTACGCGAGGGCATTTGCGACTGAATGATCCCGCCTCCGCACCGGGAAGCTGGGGCGTACTGGGCGCTTCAATGGGCGGGTTGATGGCGCTGTACACGGGGCTGCGAATGCCGCATATCTTCGGGAATGTGGTGGCACAATCGGGCGCGTTTCAGTTTACAGTGGCAGGCAGGCCGCTGCCGATCTTCGATTTGATACTGCTGGACGAGAAGCAGCCTATACGTATCTGGCAGGATGTGGGCAAGTCGGAAGTGCTGCTAGAGCCGAATAACGTGATGTATGAGACGCTGAAATCGCGGGGATACGAGGTGAGATTCTCAGAGTTCAGCGCGGGACACAACTACACGGCGTGGGCAAACAGCCTGTGGAAGGGGTTAGAGTGGTTGTTTGAAGTGAAATAAAGGGCGCAGCACGCTGCGCCCTACGGAGAATTTTGCGGCTAGTACACGGGCATGGTGCGGTCTACAGTGCGCGCCCACTCGATGATGCCGCCTTCTAAAAGCACCAGACGGGTGGGGTCGAAGCCAAGTTCACGCAGAGCTTCGATTGCCTGACCGCTGCGGCTTTCGGTGCGGCAGTAGACGATCACCTCACGATCACGGGGGATGGCATTAAGCACAGTATCCACCAGAGCTACCTGACCAAGTTTCACCTGCTCGACGGCTGCCATCAGGCGAGGCTTGGGAATTTCGAGATGATGCTCAATCGAGGCGATTTCCAGCTCTTCTGGATTGCGCACATCCAACAGGAACAGATCGTCCCCATTATCAAAACGTTTCTTTAGTTCAACCGGTGTAATCACTGGCGTCGGCAAATCTTCAGGGGCTATCCCGTTTTCACTTAGTTCAGTCACGTTTACCCTCACAGGTACATGGTCATGCGCGGGCATGCCGCAGAACTGCTCATAGTCAATCAATTCCACCTGCTCGCGGGGAATACCGCACACCGGGCAGTTGGGGTTCTTACGCACCTTGATGGTAGTGAAGCTCATTTCTAGCGCATCGTAAAGCATCATGCGCCCGACCATCGGCTCACCAATGCCGGTGATCAGCTTGATGGCCTCAGTGGCCTGTAGGGTGCCAATCGTGCCGGGAAGGATACCCAGCACACCGCCTTCGGCGCAGCTTGGCACCAGACCGGGGGGAGGCGGCTCCGGGAACATGCAGCGATAGCATGGGCCTTCGCTGGCGTAGAACACACTCAACTGGCCTTCAAAACGCAGGATGCTGCCATAGACATTGGGCTTGCCCAGCTTAACACAGGCGTCATTGACCAGATAGCGGGTGGGGAAATTGTCCGAGCCGTTGAGCACC
>CAZBPB010000449.1:0-3191 GCA_964493565.1 uncultured Pleurocapsa sp.
TGGTTTCGACAATGCCCAGCAAATCATCCTGATTCAAGCGTTCGCGAACCGCCGCTAGCCTTTCCTGTTCAGCCTCTTCTTCGCGGGCGCGAACGCTGGCATCCGGCCTCATGATCACGGTGGTGCGGTGCGGGTTATCCACAAAATACTTGCGCAGTAGATCGGCAAATACATGCTCACCAGCATTCAGCCGGGCTTTCAGCGAGGCCAGCGGCGCTTCAAAGGCCAGCGGCGACAGCGGATCATGACCATAATTCCAGGTGCTAAGCGCGTTAATCATCATCACCAGACCACGCGGGTAGCCGCCGGTGTTCTGTTCGCGCAGATGAAATTCGATGGTGTTGATCGCGGCTTCAACCATATCCATTTCAAAGCCGGTTTCGGAAAGCGACTGGAGCGTATCCAGAATCAGCGATTCCACCTTGTCGGCATCCTCAAGGTTGATGCCTTTTAAGCCGGTGGTGAAGTAAATTTCGCGCACCTGATCATCCATCGCGCTGTTGGTCAGGTCTTCGCCCAGCCCGGAATCGATCAGGGCTTTTCGCAGCGGCGATGCGGGTGTATCCACCAGCATATACGCCAGTATTTCCAGTCCGAGCTTAGTTTCAGCATCAGCATTTTCGACCAGCAGCCAGTTGACGGCGATCTTGCCCTTCTCTTCTTCACCCATATCGAAGGGGATTTCGACGCGACGCGGCGCGTCAAAGCGCGGCTGAGTCTTGATTTCGGGGTTGATCTCCAGATGATCAAATTCCTGAATAAAATCGTCCACCAGTTTCAGGCGTTGATCCGGATCGTCGTCGCCATAAAACCAGATCATCGCGTTTGAGGGGTGGTAGTAGGTATCGTGGAAACTGCGAAATTCCTCATAGGTCAGGTCAGGGATCACCGCTGGATCTCCGCCCGAATCCACGCCGTACACAGTATCCGGATACAGCGACGTTTGAATGGCGGTACCCAGATAGTTATCGGGGTCAGAATACGCGCCCTTCATTTCGTTGAAGACCACGCCCTTATAGGCCAGCGGGTCGTTCACGTCCTCCAACTCGTAGTGCCAGCCTTCCTGCTGAAGCGTTTCCGGGGTAATCAGCGGGTAAAACACCGAGTCCAGATACACATCAATCAGGTTGTAAAAGTCCTGCAAGTTCTGGCTGGCAACCGGATAAGTAGTCTTATCGGGAAAAGTCATGGCGTTCAAAAAGGTGTGCAGCGAGCCTTTCGCCAGTTCGATGAACGGTTCCTTCACCGGATATTTACGCGAGCCGCACAGCACCGAATGTTCAAGGATGTGGGCAACGCCGGTGGAATCGGTTGGCGGGGTGGTGAAGGTGATGCCGAAGGTCTTATTTTCGTCGTTATTCTCTACCGAGATCAGTTCCGCGCCGGTGCGGGCGTGGCGGAATACACGAATATGCGAATTGATTTCGGGGATGTCCTGTTCGCGCACCAGTTCAAAGCCGTGAATGAGGGTCATTGAAGGCGATCCTTTAACACTTTCAAATGTTTGAAAAACATGGGGTGTATTGTAGCGTTTATTACTTTTAGTTATAGGCTGGAGGTTCGGGGAGGGGAACGTCACCAGCGGCTCAAACCCGCTGGCTAACAACGACAGCCTGAAGGCTGCCTGACTACAAAAGGTTTTCAGCCTGCTTTAGCAGGTGTTTCTAGCCCGATGTTTTGAGCTTCGGGCGATGGCGGGATCATCAGGTAATCGTCCGGCGCGAAGCCTTCCACGCTCCGCTCGCTTTAATCGGTCAAGAGAATGGATCGGTAGCCGTCATAGCTGGCAAGGAGTTCAAAGGTTTCGGCATCCCAAATGTAGATATGCCCATCACTTGTTGATACACAAAAGACGGTTCGCGAACCGCCCCTACAAAACCTGTGCTGCTGTGGGTATCCCCTCTCCATGAGAGAGCGAGAGGCGGGGGTGAGGGTAAAACGGGCGCGGCGTGCTGCGCCCCTACGGAAGCTGCCGGAATAGCGGGTGATGATCCTTTGTTCGTTGACTCATCACCCATTACTCGTCACTCATCACTTCCTTTTAACCTTTAACTTTCACCTTTTAACTATCCCTACGTCACTTCCCCTCTTTGTCATATGGCACACTGTCGGCTTTGGGCGCTTGCGCCTTACCCACTAAGCCTGCCAGCACGATGATGGTGATGATGTACGGCACCATCTGCAAGAACTGCGGCGGTATGGGCACGCCTAAGAACTGGAATCGCTGCCCCAGCGCGTCTGAGAAGCCGAACAGCACCCCGCCCGCAAACGATCCTATCGGCGTCCACTTGCCAAAGATCATAGCTGCCAGCGCGATAAAGCCGCGCCCGCTGGTCATGTTGTCGTCAAAGCTGCCGGTGGTTTCCAGCGAGAACCATGCTCCAGCCAACCCCGCGATCAAGCCACCGATGAACACGTTGATCCAGCGGTTGCGGATCACGTTCACGCCGAGCGTGTCGGCAGCGTGCGGGTTTTCGCCGACGGCGCGGGTGCGCAAGCCCCAACGGGTGAAATAGAGCATGATGTGGGTCACTGCCAGCAGAATGAACATGCTGTAGAAGATCGGGCGACCATCGAAAAACACTTCGCCAATCACTGGAATTTGCGACAGTCCGGGGATGGGAATGGACTGAAGCGTTTCGCGGCCTGCTTCTGACGAGAACAGGACTTCGCGGCGAATGTAGCTGGTCAAGCCGACTGCCAGAATGTTGATAACGGTACCTGCCACCACCTGATTGGTCTTGAAGGTGATCGAAAGCCACGCCAGCAGCAGCGCCATCAATCCGCCTGCCAACACTGCCACCGCCAGACCGATGATCTGCGCTTCGCCTGTAGGCATCGCGCCTGCAAGCTGCGAAAAGACCACGAAGCCGAGGCACGCGCCGGTGAGCATCATACCTTCAATAGCGATATTGGTCACGCCGCTGCGCTCGCACCAGATACCCGCCAGTGCGCCCAGCACAATTGGCGTTGCCAGACGAATACTGACGCTGAGCATGGTGGTCACGTTAGTGCTGTTATCGGCTGCGGCGATGATCAACACCGTAGGGATGATCAGCAGTCCTCCGATGATCAGCAGAATGGTTTTGAGTTTGCCGTTGGGAATAGCCAGCCCTAACACGCCGGTGATGGCATAGAAGATACCGGCGATGATGGTATACGCTTGCGTCGGCACTGGCAGGCGCGGCAGC
>CAZBPB010000450.1:0-3185 GCA_964493565.1 uncultured Pleurocapsa sp.
GCTGAATCCAATGAAATAGGAATCGGCGCGGCTACCCGCCAATCCGGTTACAAGCTGGGCATGGCCTCGCGTTTGTCATCTCCCTACCCGGTCACTACCCGCAAAACCGGCTTGCGCCCGCAGATCGAAACCAGCTTTACCCTTCCCTTCGAGCAATCCGCAACCTTCAGCAAAATCACGGCGGTGTATACCAGCCGCGATACAGACCGGTCGCCATTAGCCGCTGCCCGCGAAAAAGCATTGCAGGCTGTCACAGAAGGCTATGACACGCTTGAAGAAAAGCACACTGCCGAATGGGCAAAATACTGGGACACATCGGATATCGAAATCGTTGGCGACGATGCTTGCCAGCTTGCCACCCGTTTCACCACCTATCACGTTTTGATCGCTGCGCCGCGCAACGACGAAAACATCAGTATTCCGGCGAAAACGCTCTCTGGCTTCGGTTATAAGGGACACATTTTCTGGGATACCGAACTGTTTACCCTGCCGCCAATGACGTTGACTCAGCCGGATGTAGCGCGAAACTTGCTGCTTTACCGCTACCACCGCCTGCCCGGTGCGCGTCACAAGGCCGCTGCCAACGGCTATGAAGGCGCAATGTACCCGTGGGAAAGCACCGACACAGGCGAAGAAACCACGCCCCAATGGAGCGACGTGCAGCCCGATGGTCATCGCATCCGTATCTGGACGGGTGATAACGAGCAGCATATCAGCACTGATATTGCTTACGCCGTCAACCAGTTCTGGCGCTGGACGGGCGACGATGCTTTTATGGCGCATTATGGCGCGGAGATCATTTTAGATACCGCTAAATTCTGGGGCAGCCGCGCAGAGCTGCACGGGGATCGCTACGAGATCAGCCAGCAAATCGGCCCGGACGAATATCACGAAAACATTGATAACAGCGTCTTTGTCAACCGCATGGTGGTCTGGCATTTAGAAACCGCGCTAAAAACGCTGGAATGGCTGCAAGCGAACGCGCCTGAGGATGCTGAACGACTGATTGACTCCCTCAACCTTACACCGTCACGTCTTGATCACTGGCGCGATGTGATCGGGCGTATGTTCATTCCCTTTGACAGCGAGAAGCAAATACACATTCAGTTCCCCGGCTTTTTCGAGATGGAGTACATCCCCACCCAAAAATATCAGCCGCGCATCACCAGCGTTCAGTCCATTCTCGGTCACTATCGAACCATCCAGACGCAGGTAATAAAGCAGGCCGATGTGGTGATGCTGATGGCGCTGCTTGGTAGGAGTATAGGTACACCGGACGGCTCAGATGTTGCGCAAGTGATGCAGAACAATTGGGATACCTATTTTCCGCGCTGCGATCATGGTTCATCCCTAAGCCCTGCCATGCATGCATGGGTGGCTGCGCGCATGGGCATGACCGAGATTGCCTATGATCAGTTTGATCATGCCGCACACATTGACCTGATGGATAACAAAGGCAATGTGCGTGATGGTATGCATGCGGCGGCCTGCGGCGGCGTGTGGCAGGCGCTGGTTTTTGGCTTTGCCGGCCTGCATTTCGACATATCAGGCGAATTGGCGCTTGAACCGCAGTTGCCCGAACACTGGCGCAGTCTATCTTTCACCGTGAACTATCGAGGCGAAAAACGGCGTTTCACCGTTGAAAACCCTCGTTAGCAAGCCCGATCCGTTGGGTCGGGGTCGTTTAGGCAGTTACAAGTCATTTTTGTGATTGTCCCGTCGGCGTCTCTTCTAATCGTTCGTTTAATGGTTCGAAAGATTGTTTGGAGGATATAAGAAATGCGTCGCTCTCGTATCGCCGTCTTTTCGATGGCAGCTCTTGCGGCATTAGCGCTCTCGGCGGGCGTATTTGCGCAGGACACGGTCACAATTACTTTAATGGGGCATGGTTCCAGTACTGCCGAAGACGAAGCACTTAACGCTGCCGTGGCGGCTTTTGAAGAAGCCAATCCCGGTATTGATGTAGACGTACAGTTGGTGCCGGATTACGACACCGTTCTGCAAACCGCTTTTGCCAGTGGCGATTATCCCGAAGTGTTCTACACGGGACAAAGCCTGTTCAGCCAGTACGTTGAAGCCGGCGTGATTGCCAACGGCTCTTCCATGATTGAATCGCCTGAAGGCTTCTACCCTGCGCTTGCCGCCGTTTACAGCGTTGATGGCGAACTGTACTGCCCGCCGAAAGACTTCTCGAATCTGGCGCTTGAATACAACACAGACTACTTCGATGCTGCCGGTCTGGATTACCCGACTGCCGATTGGACGTGGGATGATCTGCGCGCCGCCGCAGAAGCGCTCGCCGCCAGCGGTACACTTCCCGATGGCGCAGTCCCGTTTGCGCTGAATCCTGATATTGATCGCTGGTTCGCCTTCTACGTTCAGGCGGGCGGCACTTTCTACGATGAAGAAGGCAACTTCGTGTTCGGTGAAGATGCCAATCATGATGCAGCCGTCAGCGCGCTTGAGTTCACAGCAGCGCTCACACAGGATGGATTGGCCGCTTCGTCATCTGACCTGAGCGCTGGTTGGCCGGGTGAAGCCTTCGGGCAGGGTAAAGCTGCCATGACCATAGAAGGCAACTGGATCATCAGCTACCTGAACGACACTTTCCCGGATGTCAACTGGGGAACCACTGAAATGCCGGCAGGGGCTGGCGGCGAAGGCACGCTGACCTTTAGCGAAGCCTACTGCGTTGGCGCAGACAACGAACACCCCGAAGAATCCTGGGCGCTGGTCAACTTCCTGACGAACGAAGCCGGCGCAGAGCGCGTTGCGGTTGAAGGCTTTGGCCCGATGCCCAGCCGCGAAGCCGCTGGCGCGACGTGGATTGAAGCTGTTGGCCCGGTCGGTGAAGCCTTTGTTGCCGGCGGCGCTTACGCAACCGCCCCGGTTACCCCGGCTGGTTTCGGCGAATTCCGCGACGCGCTGGGCAACGGTATTGGCGAAGCCTTCCGTGGTGAAGCCGACGCTGTTGATATCATTGACGAGGCAGTTGAGGTTTCACAGGAACTGAAAGCAGAGTAGATCTCTAATTTCGTATTATGATAGAGGCAGGCGGATTATTCGCCTGCCTCACCTAACTTTATATTGCTCCTATTTACACTTAGGGCTTGTAGGATAGCTTCGAATGGCACAGTCAACGACTTCCACAACCGCAGCAACTCCAGCCCGGGCAGCCACCTTCA
>CAZBPB010000451.1:0-3171 GCA_964493565.1 uncultured Pleurocapsa sp.
TATTGGCATCCTATATGCTGTCACTTAGTTGACAGATATATGAATTTTATATAGATTCGAAATATTATTTGAAATCTATACCCTCTACCTTTGCTGCGCTTGCAGTAACCACGCCGCCAACATTGCTATCACGCATAGCGTGAGCGTTATTTGATCAAAAAAATAGTTGTTGCCACGAGGAGTTCACCATGCCCCAGAACTACACCTTTCCCGGCGTTTACATTGAGGAAATACCCAGCGGAGTTCGCACAATTGCAGGCGTAAGCACTTCGGATACCGCGTTTATTGATTTCTTCAAGAAGGGCCCGGTCAACAATCCCCAGCGTATTACCTCATTCGGAGATTTTGAGCGTATTTTTGGCGGGCTAGATGCCCGGAGCGCCGCGAGCTATGCGATCCAGCAGTATTACCTGAATGGGGGAAGCGTGGCCTATGTGGTACGTGTTACCGCCGGTTCGCCTGCCGCAGCGAGCATTACCTTGACCGACGGCACCGACAATATTCTCGCGGTGGATGCTAACAGTGTAGGCACGTGGGCGAACAACCATATTCGCGTTAGCTTGCCCACAGGCGCACCGACTGGATCGTTTAATCTGCGCGTTGAGGAAGTGAACGTCAACGGCTCTACCGTAACGGTGCTGCAAACGGAAGAATATTTTAACCTGAGTATGGATTCGACCAGTTCGCGCTATGCATTAACTGTTGTGAACGGCGCATCTACGCTGGTCGCCTTGCGAAAGCTGGCAAGTAATAACGATTTGCCGACAACAGTTCCCGCAACCGGACTGCTCGCCAGCGGCGCTGATGGTGATGAACCGGGAAGCAATACCTGGAACACAACGACAGGTGGAACGGCACTAATCGGTTCATCCAGTTCTCAGAGCGGGATCAGCGCCCTCGACAAGATCGTGCCTTTCGTCTTTAACCTCCTATGTATTCCGGCAGCAGTTGATCTTGACGAGGCTGATATGCGCGCAGTTTATACTGCGGCGATTACCTATGCTGAAAGTAAACGGGCTTTCGTTATTCTGGATATTCCCCCCACAGTTGATACACCCGCAGAAATGGTGACATGGCAAACCGCCAATGCAGGCTTGAGCAGTAAGAATGCCGCCGTTTACTTTCCACGTGTGATGGTGCCGGATGCGCTGCAAGGCAGTACCCCGCGCAGCATGGCCGCCAGTGGAACACTTGCCGGAATCTATGCCCGAACGGATGCGCAGCGGGGCATCTGGAAAGCACCGGCGGGCACAGAAGCGATTTTGCGTAACGCCAGCGTAGTGTACAAGATGAATGACGGCGACAACGGCGGCTTAAATCCACTGGGCTTGAACGCGCTGCGCAGTTTCCCGGTATTTGGCGATATTAGCTGGGGCGCGCGCACGATGGATGGCGCAGACCAGAGAGCAAGTGAGTGGAAATATGTGCCGGTACGGCGAACGGCTCTGTTCATTGAAGAAAGCCTGTTTCAGGGATTGAAATGGGTGGTGTTTGAGCCGAACGATGAGCCGTTATGGGCGCAAATTCGGCTGAACGTGGGCGCGTTCATGAATTCTATGTTCCGGCAGGGCGCATTCCAGGGCAAAACTTCCCGCGAAGCCTATTTCGTCAAATGTGATAAGGAAACCACCACGCAGAATGATATTGATCGGGGCATTGTCAACATTGTAGTAGGTTTTGCGCCTCTAAAACCTGCTGAATTCGTGGTGATCAAGATACAGCAAATCGCCGGACAGCTTCAGGTCTAACGGGAGAGATGAATCGTGGCTATTTTTGAAGTCAATACATCACGTTTTGATCCATACAAGAACTTTAAGTTTCGCGTGAAATGGGATGGCAAATACGTCGCTGGCGTTAGCAAAGTGAGTGTACTCAAGCGCACTACCGAAATAGTGGAGCATCGCGAAGGCGGCGACTTAAGCTATATGCGTAAATCTCCAGGTCAGACTAAATTTGAGCCTATCACGTTGGAGCGCGGCGTCACCCACGACAAGGAATTTGAGAAATGGGCGGCCAAGGTTTGGGCTTATGGGCGAAATCTGGGCGCGGAACTCAGCCTGAAGGACTTTCGTAAAGACCTGATCATTGAACTCTATAACGAAGCCGGACAGCTTGCGATTGCCTACAAGGTCTACCGCGCATGGGTTTCTGAATATTCGGCGCTGCCGGAGTTGGATGCTAGCGCCAATGCCGTCGCCATTCAAACCCTCGTCTTACAGAACGAGGGGTGGGAGCGTGACGAAGAAGTTGCTGAACCGTCCGAGCCGACGATTAACTAGACCACAGGCGGTTCAACATGCAAGGGGAAATTTCCGCGCAGGCGCTGCTGGATGTGTGGGAGCGCGGCGCAGGGTATGGCATAACGACACGCGCATTATGGCTGCTTGAAGCCGCCGTAGCCGATGCCTCATTCGAGGTGCTGGCTAATTGGAGCATCGGTCGTCGTGACGACGCGCTGTTAACTTTGCGTGAAGCGTTGTTTGGCGAGCGCATAGAAGCCGTATCCGCATGTTCGAACTGCGGCGCTCCGGCGCAGCTAGAATTTCGCATCGCAAATATCCGCGCACCATTTGCCGGTAACGAAGTTTTCATAATTGAAGTTGTGGGCGCAACCGGTGAGACCTCTCAGATCGCCTTGAGGGCTATTACTACCCGCGATTTGCTCAATACCGACAGGCAAGATACTTTGATTCGCCGCTGTGTTTTGCAAGCTGGCACTCCGGGAAATGTGATAATTGCCCTTGAATCCTTGCCAGACGAAGTGCTAACAGCGTGTGCTAATGCCTTAGCCGCGCACGATCCCCAGGCAGATGTCCATCTGAATCTTACCTGCCATGACTGTGGTCACGCGTGGGATGCGCCGTTTGATATTGCAACCTTTTTATGGCGCGAAGTAGACGCGTGGGCGCGCCGTACACTCCGCGAGGTGCATTTACTGGCATCGGTTTACGGGTGGACGGAAAGCGAAATTTTACGCCTGAGTGCGCGCCGCCGACGCCAGTACCTGGAGATGGTGGTTGGATGAACGCGCAGCGAGCAGAGCTACCCGCGAAACCCGAATTTGGGACGAGAACTGCCTTAGTTGCAAAGTGGCAAGGCGTGACTTGTCATAGCAGCAAAGCTGACACAACGTTTTCTGGAAAACAGATCTTGATTGCGGAGCGGGGAAGC
>CAZBPB010000452.1:0-3170 GCA_964493565.1 uncultured Pleurocapsa sp.
CACGATTTGATTCAGCCGACTGGTGGGGATACGCAAATATCGCCCTTCATACACCTGCTGTGCCGTTTCCAATACCTGATGAATGCGCTGGCCTGTCAACACGCTGATAAACAGGATCGGTGGGTCGGGTAGAAAGTTGAAACGGTCACGCACGCGCTGTTCAAATTCATGCAGCGTATGACTGTCTTTTTCGAGTGCGTCCCATTTATTGACGATGATCACGATGCTTTTGCCAGCATCAAGCACATAGCCGGCAATATGGGTATCCTGCTCGGTAATGCCGTCGGTTGCATCCAGCATGAGCAGGGCAACATCGCAGCGCTCAACCGCATCCATCGTGCGAATCACGCTGAATTTTTCAACGCCCGGCTCAATTTTGCCACGACGCCGGATACCGGCAGTGTCAATCAGCGTAACAGGCTCGTTGTGAAACGTAATGGCGCTGTCAATAGCATCGCGGGTAGTGCCCGCAACCGGGCTGACGATTACGCGATCTTCGCCGAGTAAGCGATTGACGAGGCTGCTTTTGCCCACGTTTGGCCTGCCGACGATAGCGATGCGCAGGTGATGATCTTCTTCAGGCTCGTCAGGCAAGGCGACTAGATTTTCGATGGAGAAATACACCGCATCCAGCAGATCGCCAACGCCTAAACCGTGAATTGCACTGATCGGAAATACTTCACCAACCCCGAGGCTGTAAAATTCCATTGCCTCATCAGCGCGTTTTACGGTGTCCAGCTTATTCACAGCCACAAATACCGGTTTCTGGCTGCGGCGCAGAATCTCAGCAATTTCTTCATCCGCGGCGGTAACCCCCGAAATACCGTCTACCACCATGATCACAGCGTCGGCATCGTTCACTGCCAGCAGCGCCTGCGCCCGAATCTGCGGTACAAAATCAGCGCTGCCTTCAGCCAGCGGCGACTCATCACGACCGCCCTTAGGCTGATACACTTCGATACCGCCGGTATCAATAACGCGGAAGACCGAGCCGCGCCAGTCAAATTCTGAAGCCAGACGATCCCGGGTGGTGCCGGGAATTTCGTTGGTGACTGCCATGCGTTCACCAACCAGGCGATTGAATAATGAGCTTTTGCCGACGTTTGGTCGGCCAACCAGCGCGATGATAGGTTTACGCGCCATAAGATTACAACCTTATTCACACTTGAAATACAAAGGCGCACAACTTGTGCGCCCGCGGCTTACAACTGACTATTTTACAGGTTGAGAATGAATTTTTGTACTGCCAACTCTAAACCGGGTTATCAATCAAAAGCTGTCCCGAATCCGGAAGGAAATCGAGTGAAATTGTTACCTGCTGGAACTTAACTTCCGGCCTCAATTGTTACCTCAGGGGGAACGCCGCTGGTTACAGTTACCACAACTTCGCCCGGCAGAATGCTGGATGAAATAGCCCGATTAGCAGTTGTGATCGGCGCGGTGATGGCGATGCGGTAGGTGCCGGGTTCAGAGATTGATCCCACATCGGCTACTGCGCGCAGATCGCCCGCTTGCATATTACTCAACTCCGGCTGTGGCCCGGTGAGAATCACGCTCACGGTTTGGGGTTCAAGGATGTAGGTAAAGCCCTGCCGCCTGCCGGTAAGCTCAACCGGTACTGCGTCGAACTGACGGGTCACGATCTGTGCTTCAACGCTGATTGATACCATAACTTGCTGTGATGACATCGCAACGGCACCCGCAATCGGGATTTCAATATCTGCGATTTCAACAAAATCGTTAGTGCGATTGTCCAGACTGATCGGCTCCGTGAACGCGGTGTCTGGCAGTTCCGCCGGTGTTTCTGGCGGCAGGCTAACGTACAAAATTTGTGGGTCGTACTCGATGGAACCTAAGAAATAACCTTCAGGGAGTTCGCCTACCAACTGCGGACGCACGTTTAATTCCCAGATACTATCGCTTTGCTGCAAATTGGCGGTCACGTTCGCCGTTTGCGGAATCACGGTTACACCTTCAACCTCAACACCGTCCACGTTGACAGGGATCAGGCGAATGTCGGTGGTATATGTAGTCCGCTGGGTTTCTAGATCCAGCGGCGCTTCGGCTGCTACTACCTGCGCAACCGCGCTTTCCGGCCCGCGTACTTCTGCCTGAAGCACGTCAAACGTGATGCTGGCAATTTCCACATCGGGCGGCGGAGAGTTGACAATGCGCTCTCGAATAGGCACAAACTGCGCCGCCTGTAATTCCAGCGTAACCGTGATCTGACTGGGGGAAATGTTCGCCACTCGCGCACCGCGCGCAACGCTTGCCTGAAGGGGCACAACATGGGTGCCGGGAGCCATGCCAGAGAGATCAGCGACCACAACCACGTCGTCCGACGTGAGTAAAGGGCGCACGCTTTCCGGGCCTTGCAGATATACACTGGCGGTGTTGGTGAACGAACTATCGTCCGTGATGATCAACCCGGCATCGGGTTCTACCCGGATCGGAACACGTTCCGTGAGCCGCCACTCGATGATCGGGTCATTTTGCAGAAAAGCAATCACCCAGACCACGAATGCCAGCGCAAGGCACCCGAGAAACCAGAATACGTTATTCAGAATAATTTGCTGGCGTGATCGCTTCTGCTGCATTAAATGTTCTTTTGCGTCTCTTGCGTTCTGGGGCGACCAGAGACCGCGTTGATCGTTTCCCGCAGACGCTGTAGTAGCGATGTTGTCTCGTTACTTTCGCCATAATACAGGGCGGTGAGGATCGTGCGTAAGCGGCTGCTATCCAGCCGGGTGATGAGCCGCCCCGCGTTGGCAATTGAGATGCGCCCGGTCTCTTCAGAAACCACCACCACCAGCGCATCGCTGACTTCACTCATACCAATCGCTGCGCGGTGCCGTGTGCCCAGTTTGGGGCCGGTGGTAATACTGCGCTGGCTGCTCAAAGGCAGCACGCAGGCGGCAGCAGCAATTCTGCCACCTCGGTTGACGATGACCGCGCCGTCATGAAGTTCGGTTTTCGGCCAGAAAATGGTTAACAATACCTGCGGTGAAATTTCCGAATCCAGTGAAACGCCGGTGCGGATGTATTCTTCCATGCCGGTAGCGCGTTCAAGAACAACCAGCGCGCCATGCCTGCGTTCAGACAGCCGCTCAGCAGTTGTGCAAACTGTTTCGATGCGCTGCTTGCGCTGGTCTTCACCAGGCGCCCCGTTG